>OKRF01000185.1:0-21197 GCA_900290315.1 Candidatus Sulfopaludibacter sp. SbA3
GGCGCCCCTTCCTCCCCCGCCGGCATCTCTTTCGCTGACAGTACCGTCCAGCCGGTGGCGCCCATCGTCTCCGCCTACTGCGCCCGGCATCGCGGTAACGAACTGATCCTCGCCGCCATGGATGACGATCTCTACGCCTCCACCCTCCCGCTGGCCCGCCTGCGCTATGCCCTCATCGAGCCGCCTTCGTCCGACGAACACTATGCCATGGACTTCGCCTCCATGGGGATCATCCTCACCGCCGCCCAATTCAACCATCTCGCAGACCGGGAATCCGGCTTCCGCCGGCGCCTTGCCGAATGGGGAATCGATTCCGCCGCACCCATCGGAACCCTGATTGTGGCCCGCTCCCTGGCAGAGCTCAGCGGCATCGTGAAGGCGCATCCCGCAAGCGATTTCCTCATGCCCAACCGCTATCTCCCGGCCGCCGCGAGCGATGCGCACGTCCTGATCGACGCCGCGCCGGGTCACTTCTTCCTCCTCTCCCGATCCACTTTGCCGGCGCCGCCGCCCCGTTGGTCGTGCGGGCTCTAGAAAATCCGTCAGCCTGATCCGCGCGATTTATTGCAAATTGCGATTAATCGCGCGGATCAGGCTGACGGATTTTCTACCGGCCTGTTGGCGCCGCGAGCCTCGCCGAATTCAGCACCTCCAGCGATTGCGAATCGTAATTCGAAAGAAACAGCGTCTGGCCATCCGGCGAAAGAGTCAAAGTGCGCGGAAAGGATCCGACGGGAATCGTGCGAACCAGCGCTGCCGCCCCACCGCCCGCGCGCAACCTGGCCGCGTCCAACACATTCAGGGACTGCGGCGTCAAGGGCGCCTGGAAACGGTTCGAATTGCCGACCACCACCAGGGCACACCGAATCGATCCACGCCACCGGAACCGGCGCGACTCCCACTGGAGCGGCGCCTTCGACAGCGTGCATTGGGTCGGCGGCGAACTTCGTTGTATCCAGGGCGAGAACCTCGTTGCTGTTACGCGCGGTCACATACATGGTGAGTGCATCGGGCGAAAGAGCCAGCCGCACCGGACTGCATCCCGCGGGGACGAACTGGCCGGCCGCGGTGACCGCCAGGCTCGGATTGCTTGCGGCAACCGCCACCTTGAATACCACCACCGCGCCTTGCGGTTTGACCAGAGTCGGGTCGGTCGAGCCCTCCAGCGTACAGTCGATGGGCCAGCCTAGAAGACTGGAGACGACCTGAACCGTGGTATAGGCCCAAACGCCGTCCGGTGGGAAGACGGTTGCCGTGGGAGAGGCTCCCACCGGAATCGTGCCAACAATGGAGGCGGTCGAGTAGCCGTTGGAGCGGGCCCGGTTCAGATCGACCACCGTGAGTTGCCCCGACGTCTCATCACAGATGAAAAGCCAGCGGTCATCCCGGGTCACGCTCGCCCAGATGCTTCCGGCGTTCGCGCCGTCGCTCAGGTAGCCGACCACTTTAACCGCCGCCGCGCCGCCCGCGCCCGCCCCGCTGACATCCAGGAAGTACACCTCCGGACCCGCCGCTGCGATCAGCAAGTTCCCATCGTGTGTGATGGCGTGTGTGATGGCGAGTCCCGTGGCGGCGCGCGGCAGGGGAACCACCCCGCTCAATACATATGCCGCGCCCGATCGCTGCACCACCGCGATTCCGCCATCGCCGGCAACGTCGCTCAGGGCGACGAACACCGAACCTCCATCCGCCGAAGTCACGATCCCGAAGGGACGCCCCGGCATCGCGATATCGTAGCTGAGAGGACGCTGCGGCGGATGCTGCCCCTGGCCGGCAGCGCTGAGGCCGATCAACAACAGCATGAGGGGGAGAGATCGCATAAGCTCCCCACATTCTCGCAGGAGGGACGGTGTGAACGGCACGCCTCAGTGGGCGGCAGAGCGCACAGCCAGCAGGAATGCGATTCCACTGAACGCCAACGCTTCGCATACGCTGGTCCACTCGTTTCCTTTTCCGGTGTGCGGATCGGCGATCGCCCTCGGGATGTGAAGCATGATGAGCCACAGAAAAATCATGACCCCCAACAACAGCGCGGCCCATCGCTCCAGGATCTTCAGAATGATTCCCACCCCCGCTGCGATCAAAGCCACACCGGCGAAATACGTCCAAAAGTAGGAACCGGGAATCCACGACGGGACAAGGCTCGCCACGAAGACGGTATAGATGAAATGATCGATGCCGAAAACGATCACCGTGATGGGGAGAAAGAAGCGTCCCACCGGCATGAGCGCCTCCAGCCTCTGCGTGAGCGGCGACTTCGCGTGACTTAACGACAGAGCCACCATCCAGGCGCCGCCGCCCATGGTGAGCGCTTTGAAACTGTTGGTCCACGCGGCCAGGTTGCCCGGATTGGCGATCAGTCGCGCGGGGATATCATCGATGACGACCAGCACCAGAATCGCCGCGCCCAGGATCGCCGCCACCCTTCTTGCCTGGATACCAAAAAGGATCGCCGCCCCAGCCCCAATGAGTGCCGCGCCCAACGCGTACACCCAGAAAGCACGGCCCGGAATCCACGATGGCCAGAACGGGATCATCACGGGGATGAAATCGGCGAAGATCCAGTGCTGAATTCCGATGCCGATCAAACCGGCGGCATAGAAGATCCGCCCGATGGGATTAAGCCACTGCGGCATGGCGAAATTCTAATACGCCGGCATCCGCCTCCCTGAGCACATTCGGGTGGAAATTCACTTCGCCAGTAGGACAGACGATCGTTTTTTGTCGTCTGTCGTCTTCCAGTTTCGTGCAAACGCCACTCCGGAAAGTAACGCCGGCGATCTCGTCGCCGGTCCGGCGAGCGAAGCGGGCCGCACACAACCCCGGCCCCCGGCCCCCCCCGGCCCCACCCCCGGCCCCTGGCCCCTGTTTTTCGACCCCGTCGTCTTCCAGTTTCGTGCAAGGGCCGCGCGACAGACGACGAAAAACGATCGTCTGTCCTACCGGCATGCCGCCCCACCATATCCAGCTATGACGTACACTCTTTCTTTACTCCATGCAACTCCATACCATTGACTGGATCATCGCCCTGCTTTCGGTGGCCATCTGTTTCATCCCGGCGCTGTTCTTCGGAAAACGCTCGGGACAAAGCACGGCGGAGTTCTTCGCCTCCGGCCGCAGCGTACCGTGGTGGCTGGCGGGACTCTCCATGGTGGCCACCACATTTTCCAGCGATACGCCGAACCTGGTGGCCAACTTCGTCCGCACGCAGGGCGTGGCCGGCAACTGGCAGTGGTGGGCCTTCACCCTGACCGGCGTGGCGACTGTTTTCTTCTACGCCCGCTTATGGCGGCGATCCGGCGTGCTCACGGATCTGGAGTTTTACGAACTGCGCTACTCCGGCGCCGCCGCCAAAGCCGTGCGCGGATTCCGTGCCGTCTACCTGGGCTTCTTTTTTAACTGCTTCATCATGGCCAGCGTCAACCTGGCGGCCTGCAAGATCGCCGCCATCCTCTTCGGTTTCGATCGCTGGCAGACGCTGCTCGCAGTGGGGCTTCTCAACGTGGTCTTCGCCGCGCACTCCGGCTTGTGGGGCGTGCTGGTCATCGACATGTTCCAGTTCTTCATCAAAATGTCGGCAGTGATTGCCGCGGCCTATTTCGCCGTCAAGCTGCCGCAGGTGGGCGGGATGAGCGGCCTGGTGGAAAAGCTCTCGCACGTTTCCGGACCGCACGGGCTCAACTACCTGAGCATGCTCCCCGATTTCACCAAGGACTGGGACCTGGCGGTGGCTGTCTTCATCCTGCCCATCGCCGTGCAGTGGTGGGCGGTGTGGTATCCGGGCGCCGAACCCGGCGGCGGCAGCTACATCGCGCAACGCATGCTGGCCTCGAAATCGGAAAAGGACGCGCTCGGCGCCACGCTGTTTTTCAACGTGGCCCACTATGTGCTCCGCCCGTGGCCCTGGATCATCACCGGCCTCGCCTCCCTCATCGTCTATCCCCAACTGGCCGACATCCAGAAGGCGTTTCCGCATCTCGATCCCAAGCTGCTGGGTCACGACATCGCATTCCCCGCCATGCTGCGCTTCATGCCGGCCGGCTGGATCGGCCTGATGTTGGGAGGCCTCATCGCTGCCAATTCGTCCACCATTCTGACGCACCTGAATTGGGGCGCGTGCTGCCAATTCGTCCACCATTCTGACGCACCTGAATTGGGGCGCGTCCTACCTAGTGCACGACTTCTACCGGCGATTCCTGAATCCCGGAAAGCCCGACAAGCACTACGTAGCGGCTGGGCGGTGGTGCACCATCCTGTTGTTCTTCGCCTCCTCCGGCACGGTGTTTCTGCTGGTCTCCGCGCAGGACAGCTTCAACATCCTGCTGCTGCTGGGCGCCGGCACCGGCCTCTTATACCTGCTGCGCTGGTTCTGGTGGCGCATCACGGCCTGGTGCGAGATCGTCGCCATGGTGGTCTCCTTCGCTGTGGGGATCACGTTCCTGATCCTGCACAAGAACGGCATGGAAGTGCACACCGCGCGTGAGTTGATCGTCGGGATCGCGATCACGACCGCTTGCTGGGTGCTGACGGCCTACGTGGGACCGGCCAACGATGAAGAGGTGCTCATCAACTTCTATAAGAAAGTGCGGCCCTTCGGTCCGGGATGGGAGCGCATCCGCTTGAAGTGCGGCATCTCGGCGGCCGAAGCGGCCATCGATAGCGAAGCCACCAACTTTCCGCGCGCGCTCCTGGGCTGGTTCAGCGGCTGTATCATGATCTGGTCGGCCCTGTTCACGGTGGGCAATTTCCTGTACGGCAGAATGGGCTATACAGCGGCCCTGCTGGCCATTTTCCTGGTGAGCGGCACAGTGCTGCTGCGCATCGTCCAGCGGCTGTGGAGGTAGCAATGAAGGATGAACGAATCAAGACTTCGCGGCGCGACCTGTTGCGGTTCGCGTCGCTCGCTACGGCGGGATTGGAGCTGGCGCAGGCTCAGCCGCAGCGAAGGCCGGGAGCCGGCAGCGTCGCCGGCATGAAGTTCGAAGTGCGCGACACCGTGCGGCTGGGCGTCATCGGCGTCGGTGGGCGCGGCAGCAGTCTCATCGATAACTTCGGCGCTATCCCCCAGGTGCAGGTCAAGGCGCTGTGCGACGTGGTGGCAGACAAAGTCGCACGCGCCCAGAACAAGCTGGTCAAAGCCGGAAAGCCGTCGCCCGCTGCCTACACCAATGGCGATCACGCCTTCGAAGAGATGGTAAAACGCGACGATCTCGACCTGGTGCTTGTCGCCACGCCGTGGATCTGGCACGTCCCCATGGCCGTCGCCGCCATGAAACAAGGCAAGCACGTGGGCGTCGAGGTGCCCGCCGCACGCACCCTGGAAGACTGCTGGCTTCTGGTCGATACCTCCGAAAACACCCGCCGCCACTGCATGCAGCTCGAAAACTGCTGCTATGGGTACAACGAACTGCTGGTCTGGAACCTGGTCAAAGCCGGTGTGCTCGGCGACCTCACCCACGGCGCCTGCGCCTATAATCACGACTTGCGCAGCGTTCTCTTTTCCAATAACGGCGAAGGGCTCTGGCGGCGCTTCGAGCATCTGGACCGCAACGGCAACCTCTACCCCACCCACGGACTCGGGCCCGTGGCCCACTACATGGACATCAATGGCGCCGACCGCTTCGACTACCTGGTGTCCATGAGCTCCCTGGTGGCCTCGCTGCCAGCCTATCGCAAAGAGCACCTGAAGCCGGACGACCCGCGCCAGAAGGAAGTCTACCGGGAAGGCGATTTGAACATCAGCCTCATTCACACCGTGAAGGGCCGCGTGATCACGCTGGAGCACAACACCTCTTCGCCCCAGCCCTACGACCGCATCAATCTGATCGCCGGCACCAAAGGGATTTTCCGCGACTACCCGCCGCGGATATACGTGGATGGCGCTCCCAAAGAGGAGTTCGGCACGCTGGACCCATACAAGACGGAGTTCGAGCATCCCTACTGGAAGCAGGTCGGCGACCTGGCCCGCGAACTCGGTGGCCACGGCGGCATGGATTTCGTGATGGCCTACCGCCTGATTCAGTGCATGCGCCAGGGCGCTCCGCCCGATATCGACGTGTATGATGCGGCGGCTTGGAGCGCGCCCGGCCCGCTGAGTGAGGCGTCGGTGGCAAAGGGCAGCGCCCCCATGAAATTCCCCGATTTTAAGAGGGTAGGATAAGCTTTAGCTTGTCCAAGTCTTATGCGCCTTCCCGTATTCCTCATCCTCTCACTCACACTCCTCGCCCAGGAGACACCCACTGAGCGCGAGGCCGCCCGCGACGTGCTCAAAAAGATGGACGCGCAGGAAAAGTCNNCGCGATCAAGTCGTGGCCCGCGCCAAACAATTGATGGACAGCGAACTGCTCGCCATGTGCGACGACATCACCCGCCATCCCGAGATCGGCTTCAAGGAAACCCGCGCGGTGGAGCAGCTCACCAGCTACCTGAAGAAGCACAACTTCGATGTCACCATCGGGGTGGCCAGCCTGCCTACCGCCTTCGTGGCCCGCTGGAAGGGCAATCGCGGCGCTCCCAACCTGGGCGTGATTCTGGAGTACGACGCACTGCGCGGCACCCAGGGCCCCTTCCATGGCGATCAGCATAGCGCCCAGGGTCCCATCGGCATGGCCGCGGCGATCGCCATGGCGGAATACCTGGAGCGCTCGCACGCACCGGGGAGCGTGGTGGTGTTCGGCACGCCGGGTGAGGAAATGATGCCTCCCGTGGCCAAAACGGACATGCACAAAGCTGGTGTATTCGCGGGGATGGACGTGATCATCCGCAGCCACGCTGTCAGCAGCACCAATCGTCCGGCCCCGGGCTTCGGCACTTGCTGTCTGAATATCGACGGCGTGAAATACATCTTCTCCGGCGCTCCGGCGCACCAGATGACGCCGTGGGCCGGCCGTAACGCGCTGGAGGCCGTGATCCACCTGTTCAACAACATCGATACCATGCGCGGCACGATGCGGCCGGAGGCGCGCGTCCAGGGTGTCATCACCGAAGGCGGCAGCGCCCCCAACGTGGTGCCGGACCGCGCCGTGGCCGATTTCTACATCCGCTATCCCGACGCCGTGTACCTGGCGCAGGAGCGCGAAATGGTGGATAACGCCGCCCGTGCCGCCGCCCTGGCCACTGGGACCAAGGTCAAGATCGATAACTACGGTCAGGATCGCGACGGCATCTCCGAGGCCGCTCTGAACGAGCTGGGCTTCGCCTACATGAAGCGCTACAGCGCAACAAATGTTACCGAGACCTACGGCAAGCCGCAGGGCTTTGAGGAGACCGGCAGCGTTTCCAGCGACATTCCAGGCCTCGAAATCGTCTCCCAGACTTCCACTGCCGCCAACCACACCTACGAAATGGAAACCGATGCCCTGGCCGAAATCGGGCACCACGGATTCCTCGTCGATGCCCAGGCCATGACCGCCGTCCTCTTCGATTTCGCCACTCATGCGGACTACCGAGCCGCCGTAAAACACGAATTCGAAGGCATCAAGCTCCTGTTCGGCGAATACCAGGACGCACTGAAAAAGGTCTATACCGTTCCGAAAGTGCCAGACCCCCGGTAGGTTGAGCTTTAGCTTGGTGTGTCGAGAAGTGATGTGCATTCAGGGGCTGGAAGTCCCCCTATGGACCGTAGTGATCGGAACCACGTTGCGAGGCGGGATCTCAAAAACAGCCGGTGACGAAGTCTCGGAGACGACGTATAGGAAGCGGATATAGGCCCTTGTGGTGTGGGTAACCCGGCGGGACGAGGTCGGAGAAGTCGCACAGAGGCAAGATCAAGCCTGCACTATGAAGGCGAAGGCGTTCTCATTCACCCGCCGCACCAAGAAAAGGCGTTTGCGGATGGCACGGTACCTAGGAACAGCGCGTGACCTCAGGAGGACTGGCAGAGTCTGCGGGTGGCGCCGGAGTAAGCAGACCTATCAGCGAGAGCGAAGTGGCGTGGACGGGCAGAGTCTGCAGGGATTCGCCGCGCAAGCGCGGTACTCCGCAATCTGGCCTCCGTCGCAAGGTGTTTCATTGCTGCGGGTCAGGTGGAGCGAGCGAACTGGCTGCACGCCTGCGTGTACAGGCGGATAGTCATTCTTGCCCCGTGTTCGGCCATCCCTCAATGACTCATCGCATATACGACGTAGTTCACGCCGATGCGAATGCCTAACGCCGAGTACTTTTCCGGGTATCGCGGGTCGTCCGCCCATTCCCAGGAATCGCCGATGTCGGAGTTGAACGAAATGGCCACCATCACGCGGCCCTTATCGTCGTAGATTCCGTACCAGTGCGCCACCGTTCCCGCAGCTCGCCTCTGAAACTGTGGATTGTAGGGGCTCAGTCCCCACTGCCCCGGCACCTGGTAGCGATCGTCCAGATCGTACACCACGTGAAAAATCGCGTCGTTGTTCGGCATTTCCACCACGGGATGTTCGGGAAACACCTTCTTCATCGTCTCATCGAAGCGCGCGTATTCTTCCGGCCCCCAGAAATCGTCCAGCATCAGAAAGCCGCCGCGCAGCAGGAATTCGCGCAGCACCTTGACCTGTGGATCGGTCAATTGCCAATCGCCCATCTCGCCGGCATTCAACCAGGGCCAGTTATAAAAATCGTCGAGATCGTCGGGATTGACCGGCTGTTCCACGCTGCGCACGTGGATCCGCGTCAGGCGCCGGACGGCCGCCGCGAAGTGACGGTCGGCACGGGGATAATCCTGAGTCCAACTGGTGCCACCCTCCCGCCAGTCGGCATTCCGCCGGTAGCCGCCGAAGAAACCTCGATTCCGTCCGAACATGCCGCCGCCCAGAATGGCATCGGGATGACTCGGGTACATGAGGCGGGCGAAGACCCACTCGGACTTCTCCTGGTAATCGGGCGGCAGCGGAATATCGTCCTGCCGCTCGAAGCTCTCATACACGCGAAACGGTTTTTGGAAGGCGTACAGCGCACTGATCAGGGCCAGGCCGCAACCCAATCCCAACAGCGCCCTCTGAAATCTCATACGAACAGCCTTGCCTGAAGGATATCACGAGCCCTGTCGCGAAGAACGTCGAAAACTTATACAGCGTCGAAGATTCGCCGGGCCTCTCCCCGCCTTCGGTGTTGAATTTTCAACGCTTACGAAAGGCAACACAAGTGCATTCGTATGGGCATAGCTTATGTATTCAGTAGAAACAAGGAACGCAAATTACCCTGAGCCGCTGGACCTGGCAGTGGACCAGATGCTGGAGCAGCTTCGTGCACACCGCAGCCGCCTGGATCGAGCCATTCGCAAGTTCGAAACGCGCCTCCAAAACCGGCGAA
This sequence comes from Candidatus Sulfopaludibacter sp. SbA3, assembly GCA_900290315.1. GTDB lineage: Bacteria > Acidobacteriota > Terriglobia > Bryobacterales > Bryobacteraceae > Sulfopaludibacter. The sequence continues at coordinate 9,283 of OKRF01000185.1, forward strand.
CCCGCGTGAGCCGTACACCTGCGAGATGCAAGCGAGCCGCTGTCAACTGACCGCTTCTACTCCGTGGCCGCTTCCGCTTCCGCAGCGGCTTCCGGTCCTGCCGCCTGCGCCTCGGCAATCACTTTTTCCGCTTCTTCCAGGTTCGCCCGCGGCACTTGCACCTGGAATTCCAGCGAGGGGATGACACTGGGACCCACCACCATCGAGGGAATCCCGCTGGCTTGCAGAATGGCATGAATGTTGTTGGTTTCCAGTTCTGCATCCACGTTCGAAGAGCTGAACAGCGTGACCATCTCCTGGCCCGCGTTCTCATCGCGATCGGGACCTTGCGCCATGCCTCAAGGATATCGCAGAATGTGGAGAGCGCCGCTTCTTACGGCTCTTTCGCGGAGGCACCGGATGTCCGAAAACGTTGAGGAGATGGATCGAACGCAGGACGATGACTTTAGTGGCCGGCTGGTGTGGTTCTTGACCGGCGCCATCATCGGCGCAACGGTGGCGATACTTTACGCGCCCAAGAGCGGTAAGGATACACGCAAATATCTTTCCGACAAGGCGCATCAGGGCAAAGAAGCCATCGCCGAATCCAGCATGGACGTGGTCGATGCCAGCAAGGAAATGTTCGAACGGGGCCGCAAGCTGGTGGAGGATGCCGCCGAGCTCTTTGATCGCGGCCGCAAGTTGGTCAAAGGCTGAGTGTCGTCCGCCATCACCCTGGGCGATTTCGAAGTCTCGCTGATTCGGGATTCGGTCTACTGGTGGGATGGCGGAGTTCTGTTCGGCGTCGTTCCCAAAACGCTGTGGAGCCGCAAGACGCCCGCCGACGAGTTGAACCGCATTCCCCTGGCCTTCAATTGCTACCTGATCCGCACCGGCAGCCACACCATTCTGTTGGAGACTGGCCTCGGCGATAAGCGCGACGCGAAAGCACGCGAGCGCATGCGCGTCCCTGCCGTGACCGATCCGCTGCCCGGCGTGATTGCGCGCCACGGCGTCGATCCCGAAGCCATCGACATCGTCATCAACAGCCATCTGCATTGGGACCATTGCTGCGGCAATACGACAATGCAGGACGGCCGCGCCCTGCCTACCTTCCCGCGTGCCCGCTACTTTGCTTCGCGCGGCGAATGGGAGCACGCCCACGAGCGCCTGGTGCGCGACCGCGTCGCCTATCTCGACGAGAATTACGATCCCCTGGTGGAGTCCGGCCAGATGACCCTGGTCGAAGGCGATCACGAAGTGGTGCCCGGTGTGTGGATGCGCCGCGCCCCAGGCCACAATCGCGACATGATGGTGATCACCGCCGAATCGCAAGGGCAGACCTTCTGCTTCCTCTCGGACTTGGTGCCCACCGCCCCGCACCTGCAACCTTCCTGGGTAACCGGTCTCGATCTCTATCCGCTCGACACCATCGAAAACAAAATCCTCTGGCTCACCCGGGCGGCGGAAGGCGATTGGCAATGCGGCTTCGGCCACGACACCGAAATCGACTTCGCGCGCATCGCGAGAGACGCCAAAGCCGGCTTCATCGTCCGCGCGGTATAGAACCACGACGCCCATTTTGCGAAATCCCCGCCTGTTGTTTCACTTCTGCCGCCAGACTGGCCCCCAGTCAGATGCTCCGCGGTGAGTTTGCGTTTGGCCGGTAAAATCAGTCACACACGACCAAACCAATAAGTTAACCCTGAAACATGGAAATTCCCGCGATTCCCGCGGCTCCCGCTGCGATGCACGCATCGGCATTCTGCGGTGTGATGCCACCCAGAGCGAGCACGGGAATGAGGACGCAACGTACCGCTTCGCGAAGGCGCTGAAGGCCCTGCGGCACGCCATACGCAGCCTTGGAGGCGGTGGGGAAGATCGGGCTGAACACTGCGAAATCGGCGTCATCAGCCGCTGCGCGGCGCAATCCATCCAGAGAGTGTGCGGAAACGCCGATGAGGAAGCCGGCCGGGCAGATCGCGCGCAGCGCCGATGGAGCGATGGAGCCGTCTGGCAGGTGGACGCCCTGTGCGCCGCAGGCCAGTGCGACGTCGGCGCGTGAATTCACTAACACGAGAGTGCCGTGCGGATTGGGAATCGCCAGAACGCGGCGGACCAAGTCGCAGAGGGCCCGCGCTTCCAGATCTTTTTCGCGAATTTGTAGCCGCTCGATTCCGATTTCCATCGCGTGCGCAATGGAACGAAGCAGAGGCTCGATGCCGCCGGCGGCGTGACGGTCCGTGATGTAGTACCGCAGCATCAGAGTGCCTGGTAGTAACTCTCTCCGGCACAGGCGCGGCATAGAACAATCCCGTCGCGCATCACTTCGCGGCGGAAGTTAATGCCTTCGCCGCACTGCGCGCAGACCACGCGCGGAGCCTTGTACCCGGGAAGATCCTCAGGGCCGATTTGCACCCGTACCCACTGCACGTCGAACAGTTCGCCATCGGACATTTCCCGATAGGCGCGCATCTGCTGCTGGTTCTTGTTTTCGATTTCGGGGTACAATTCGCGGGCGCGCTGTTTGGAGGATTCGCGCGCTACTACGCGCACGGCGCGGCCATCGCGCAGATCGCAGAAGGTGGCGGCCACCTTGCCGAAATCGCGGAACTTGAGCGCGCGCTTACCCAGGCGGCAGCCGGTAACCACGCTGATCGCGTCCGTGGCGCAGCGGTCGATTTCCACGAAGGTGACCAGCCGCTTGCGGTCCGCGCCCGCGGGGTCTTCGATGCCCAGCAGGTGGACGCCATAAAGCGCCATGCGCAGGCCCAGTATCTGACCGGCACACAGGTGGCCGTGCGCTTGTTTGGCGAGTTCTTCGTAGTCAGGCAGAGGCAGCATGTTATTGAAGGTCGCACAAAATCCCGAGCCGCGTGTCCGCCGCAAATCCGTGCCAGGCTCGAAATTCGCCGCCTTTGCAAATCCGTGCCAGGCTCGAAATTCGCCGCCTTTTGGCGAATCTTCGTGCCTGGCTCGAGTTTGCCCCTGCGCGAAATCCCGACGCGTTCCCCCCACCATTTTCACCCACCCGGGCGAGCTATCGTCTCACGAGCCGCCCTCTCCAGTATCTGCAGCGCAGAGTGAGGGAATTCGATATGCCATTCCTTATTATCCTTCTGGGCGGCGTAGCATTCGAGCGTGAGGTCGGCGAAGACCTGGTGCTCGAATTCCAGGCGGACAGACTGAGTGCGCATCGACGCACGCACCAGCGGGAGAACAAGGCAGTTGGGAACACCGGCAGTGGAGTGGACGCGCAGATCGCCGGGGCGAATGGCTACCCAGATCCGGTCGCCGCGGAAATGCGCTGGCAGGTAAGGCGCGGTCAGGCTGAAGCCTTCGAACTCGATCAGACTCGTATTGCGGCCAGGATCGAGTGCGGCAATAGTGCCCTCGAAGAGATTGGGAATGCCGATCAGCCGGGCGACTTCCACGCTGGCGGGGCGATCCAGAATCTCGCGAGGAGTGCCCGATTGCGCGATGCGGCCCGAGTCGAGCACCAGCATGTGCGAGGCCGCCGCGCAGCAAAGGTCCGGATCGCGCGTGGCGAACAGGGTGGGGGCCTGGGTGAGAGCGCGGATCTGGAGCAGCAGCGATTCAGATAGCCCCGCCTCATCCAGCAGCAGCAGTTTCGGCTCCACGATCAGCATGCGGGCAACCGCGCCGGCCAGTCTCCGCGCTGGGGAAAGTTGGTGCGGATAGAGCCCGGCGGCGGCGGACAGTTGGAAGCGATCCAGCGACTCGGTGATCCGCCGATGGCGGTCCAGACGCGGAAAGCGCTGGGCGGCGAAGCGGAGATTCTCCCGCAGCGTCATGTGCGGGAAGAGTGAGTCTTCCTGCGCCAGGTAACCGAAGCGGCGGTGGCATGCAGGCACTGCCAAGAGGGATCCCGCGTCGTACAGAATGGCGTCTTCGCAAAGGATGCGGCCCGCATCCGGCGGAAAGAATCCGGCGGCAAGCTGCAGCACAAGCGATTTGCCGGAGACAGCGGGGCCATACAACGCGGTCACGCCGGGCGCAATGGGAAAGTCCACGTCCAGCGTGAAGGCCGGCGTCTTCTTAACCAGGCGGATGCGGGTCATGCGTGCCTTCGGCGCGGCGGGTCGGCAGCCAGCCCAACGATGGCGCCCACGGCGAGGCCGATGATGCCGCCCACCACCGGGGCGGCAAGTTGACGGCCGTCCAGCAGAAACGTGACCGCGTACTCGGTGAGGATGCGCGCGAAGGCGATCGCGGCGGCAGCGGCGATCCGCCGGTACCCCAAAGGCAGCGAGATGCGCCAGAACAAGCGCCACTCCGACGCGCCCAGCGATCGGGCCGTGTGCTCATATGCCCCAGGGATGGCCCCGAATGCGGCCGCCGCGGAGCGGGCCAGAAAAGGCACGGCATAAATCACTCCGGCGATGGCGGCGATCTGCCAGGTGAGCGGATGGAACAGGAAATAGCTGCACAGGATGGTGGGCGGCAAGGCCAGTTGCAGAACCACGAATACCTGCCACTTGCGCCACGCCAGCCACAGTCCGAAAGCCAGCGAAACAGCCGTGGCGAGGCCGGCTACACGAAGACTGAGCCAGAGCGGAGACCAATCGACCGGCATGCGGGATCTGGAGCATCCCCCTTGTGGGGTGGCCAGCCTTCAATTATAGCTGCCGGAATCGCGCGCTGAAGTGACGCAGGAAGGGCGGCTCTTCCACGATTTCGAGGCCACGGATCCGGTCTTTGCAGGCGTTCACTTCCAGAATGGCTTCCACCACGTAGTCAATGTGGCTCTGCGTATAGACGCGCCGCGGAATGGCCAGGCGCAGCAGTTCGTGGCGCGCCGCCGCGCCGAACATGAGGGTGCCGATCTCCACTGAGCGAATGCCCGCGTGGCGATACAGCTCCACGGCGAGAGCCTGTCCGGGAAACTGCTGCGGCGGAATATGCGGCAGCATGCGGGCGGCATCGATATAGATGGCGTGCCCGCCAGGCGGCTCCACGATGGGGACGCCGCGATCGGCAATGTGGCGGCCCAGGTAACCGGTGGAGACGATGCGGTAGCGCAGATAGTCGATGTCCAGGATCTCTTCCAGGCCAACGGCGATGGCTTCCAGGTCGCGGCCCGCCAGCCCGCCGTAGGTGGGAAAGCCCTCGGTGAGAATCAGCAGATCGGATTCGCGCTGCGCAATGCGGTCGTCATTGGTGCAGAGGAAGCCGCCGATGTTGGCGAAGGCGTCCTTCTTGGCGGAGAAGGTGCAGCCATCGGCGTAGGAAAACATCTTCTGGGCAATCCGTTTGGGAGTCCAATCGGCATATCCGGTCTCCCGCTCTCGGATGAACCAGGCATTCTCGGCGAAGCGGCAGGCATCCAGGTAGAGCGGGATGTTGTGGTACGCGCAGACTTCCTTGACCGCGGCGATATTGGCCATGGAGACGGGCTGCCCGCCGCCGGAATTGTTGGTGACCGTCAGCATGACCAGCGGGACCTGCGCGGCGCCTTCGGAACGGATCAGGTCCCCCAGCGCGCTCACGTCCATGTAGCCTTTGAAGTCCAGGCGCGCCTGCGTATCGGCGGCTTCGGGAATGGGGAGGTCCACGGCGCGCGCGCCGGTGAATTCGATATTGGCGCGGGTGGTATCGAAGTGGGTATTGGACGGCACCAGGTTGCCCGGCTTGCAGGCCACGGTGAAAAGGATGCGCTCGGCGGCGCGTCCCTGGTGGGTGGGAATCATGTGGCGCAGGCCGGTGAGATCGTCCACCGCGCGCTTGAGGCGGAAGAAACTCTCGCTGCCGGCATAGGATTCGTCCCCGCGCATCAGGGCAGCCCATTGCTCTGTGGACATGGCGCTGGTGCCGGAATCGGTCAGCAGATCGATCAGGATGTTGCGGGCGTCGATGCGGAAGAGGTTGTAGCCGGCCTGTTCCAGGTATCGCTCGCGCTCGGCGGTTGTAGTATGGTGGAGCGGTTCCACACTTTTGATGCGGAACGGCTCGATAATGGTGCGCACGGGTAAAATTATCGCACCGGACATTTGGGTTGACATCCAACCCAAGTAGGGATATAGTTGGGTCGAATGGCTACCCGAAGAGACAAAGATCAGGATTTCCGGGCGGAGATTGACGCGCATCTGCAACAGGAGGCGGAGGAACTGCGCACCGAGGGGCTGTCGCCGGAGGAGGCTCGCGCCGCGGCGCAAAGGGCCTTCGGCAATCGCACCATTGTGGAAGAGCGGTACTACGAATCCAGCCGCTGGGTGTGGTGGGTGTGGTGCGACCATCTGATTCGCGATCTCCGCTTCGCTTCGCGGATGCTGTTGAAGGATCCTCGCTTCAGCGTGCTGGCGGCACTGGGTCTGGCGCTGGGGATCGGGATCAGCACGGCGGTCTTCGCCCTGATCAACGAGAGTATTCGCGTCAATACGGAGGCGGCCGGGAGTTTGGCATCGTTTGTCAGTCTTAACCGCTGGCAGAACGGCCGATGGCAGAACGACTTTTCGTACGACGACTACCGCTACTACCGGGATCAGGCCAGCGCGTTCGGCGCCGTAGAAGCCTCGTCGGGCCGTTTCCCGTTGGTTGTGGGGCCCGTCGCGAAAGGTGCCTCAGCGAGCGAAGCCGAGGAGGCGGAAGCGCGATTTGTCTCGACGAATTTTCAGTCTGCGACCGGTCTGCAGCCGGCACTGGGGAGAAGTTTCTCCGCGGACGAAGAGCGAGGCTTCGGTCCACCGGTGGCCATACTGAGCGCCTGGTATTGGAAAATGCACTTCGGAGGCGATGCCGGAGTACTGGGGCGTGCGGTAGTGCTCAATGCGCATCCGGTGACCATCATTGGAGTGGCCGACCCTCGCTACGGCGCCGCCGATAAATCGGGCTTCTATCTGCCGCTGGGGTCGCAGCCTGCTTTGACCACTCATGGCGACTGGCTGCGCGATCCGGAACAGCAGTGGCTCATGCTGGATGCCGTACTCGGCCCTGGCGTCTCCGTCCGGCGGGCGCAGGCCGAAGTCGAGGTGATGGCCAACGCGCGGCGGCGGCCCACTCAATCGGCGGACCCGGCCGAGGGAAGACTGACTGTCACTCCCGGCGGGGGCAATCCCGGGAAGCGGAAACAACTGTTGCGGCTGGCCGTGACGGTCACGCTGGCGGTGGCGATGATCCTGTTGATCGCCTGCTCGAACCTGGCGAATCTGCTGCTGGCGCGTGCGGTAGTGCGTCGCCGCGAGATCGCCGCGCGGCTGTCACTGGGCGCCAGCCGCGGCCGCCTGGTGTGCCAATTGCTGACGGAGAGTATGGTGTTGGCGTTAGCCGGCGGGGCGTTGGGAATTCTGTTTTCACACTGGCTGGCCCAGACGATCTTCCATCAGTTGGGTGCGCCGAACGGGTTCCAAATGCGGATGGATCCGCGCGTGCTGCTCTACGGTATCGCCCTCTCGGTGGTTACCGGGTTGTCCTTTGGACTCGCGCCGGCTCTTTCCGCTACCAAGACGAGTCTGTCGCAGGCGTTTCATGTCGACGGTGCTACGAACTCCCGGCGGGGCATGTGGTCTGCGCGGAATGGCCTGGTGATTGTTCCGCTGGCCGTCTCGCTGATGCTGCTCATCGGTGCCGGGATGGCGGTGCGGGGCGTGCAGCACCTTTATCTCAACGGGCCGGCGTTCGAGATGTCGCGGTTGATCGCGGCGAACTCGCCGCTCCATCTGGAAGGTTACGACGAAGCCCGGACGCGCCAGTTTCAACAAAGGCTGCGCGAGCGTGCCGCCGGCATGCCCGGAGTCAAGTCAGTTGCACTGGCTAGCACCATGCCGCTGTCGAACGGATTGGGCAGTCTGCCGCTCGTCACGGAAAGCGCGGCGGTGGTCTCCGACTCCAACACTCCCCACACGGACTACAACGTAGTCTCGCCCGAGTTCTTCGCGACGGTCGGTGTCGCGGTGGTCCGCGGCCGCGGCTTCACGGCGGCCGATCGGGAAGGCTCGCAGCCGGTTGCCATGGTCAATCAGGACCTGGTGCGCCAGTTCTGGCCCAACCAAGAGCCGGTCGGCAAGCGCATCCGTCTGCGCGCCGGAACTACTCCATTCGAGGTGGTCGGCGTGGCGCCGGATATGGAGGATGCGAACGGGATTTTCAACGCGGTGCGGCCGACCGTGTATATTCCCGAGGGGCAAGGCAACCTCTTTCTGAAGGGCACACGAACCGATGTGCCTCCCTACCAACTCCAGCTTCTGATCCGTACCTTCGGCGATGCCGCGAGCACCAAAGCCGCCATCCGCCGCGAAGCCCTCGCCCTCGATTCGTCCTTGCGAGTGGGTGTGCAGACCGCCGCGGAACTGCAGGAGGCGAAACTCGGGCCGTTCCAGACGATCTCGCTCCTGCTGAGTGCCCTGGGAGCGCTAGCCTTGGTGATGGCGGCAGTGGGCATCTACGCCATCCTGGCCTATTCGGTGAGCCAGCGGACGCGTGAAATCGGCATCCGGATGGCGCTGGGCGCACAGCGGCGCGAAGTGTTGCGCCTGGTGATGCAGCGCACCGTGGCGCTGATCCTCTGGGGCATTGGGCTGGGCATGGGCGGCGCACTCGTGCTGAATCGCGTGATGGCGAGTACCGTGGAGCAGTTGGGCGGGATGGATGCCCCCACCTGCATTCTGGTGGCGCTGCTGCTCGGTAGCGTGGCTCTGCTGGCCAGCTATCTCCCGGCACGGAAGGCGCTACGGGTGGATCCCGTGCAGGCACTGCGTTGGGAGTAACGAGACCAGTCGATTCTTACGGGATGCCGGCCTTTCTGCTTGCCGGTATCGCAAACGTCTCCGCCAGGCGCTGCAACCCATCCGCGGCTCCGGTCATCGGCGCGCCATGTCCCGCGCCAATCACCGCCGGCCGCAGCCGGGCCAGGCACTGCACGGAGGCACGCGCCGTCGGCCAGTCCGGCGTAGCGGGCACCGGAGGCCGGCACACCTGCTTCCGCTTGGTGACGGTAGCGAAGAAGCTGTCCAGGTCCATAGTCGTCACCGCATCGCCTGCCAGCAGCACCGCACCCTCCCGCCGGAAGAAGGAGACGTGGCCGGGCGTATGGCCGGGGGTCTCGATCGCCTCCCACTCGTCCAACCCGGGAATAGGACCAGGCTCGAACGCGCGTACACGGGTCCCCAGATCCACAGTGCTCGTCGGGAAAAGGCGCGCCAGCCTCGTGAAAAATCCGGGCGACGAATAGTCCATAGGCGGATAATGCGCCTGCCCGGTCAGAAATGGCAACTCCCGCGCGTGCGCATAGATGGGGACGTCCCACAAATCCGCCAGCGGCGCGGCCGAACCGGCGTGATCGAAGTGGCCATGCGTCAGCACGATGGCCCGTGGACGCGCTCCGCGGCCAAAGCGCCCTTCGGCGGCGTTGCGGATGCCGCGCTCGTGACCTGGCGTGCATGCGTCCACCAACACCCACCGTGCGGCATCGCCCACCAGGTAGGCGTTGGCGATCAATGTGGGGAACACGGCAACGCCCGGCGCGATTTCTTCCACCTATCCTTGGTAGCATCGGAGAGCATGACGGCGCAACTCCAGCGATTTGTGAACCAGGTAGTGATTGTGACGGGTGCGGGCCACGGCATTGGACGCGCGGTGGCGGAACGTTTCGCCGCCGAAGGCGCCCTGGTGGCCGTGAACGACGTCAGCGGCGCGCGTGCTGCCGAAGTCGCCGAGGCCCTGGGACCGCAAGCCCTGGCTGCGCCCGCCGATGTCTCCAGCAAGGCCCAGGTCGACGCCATGTTCGACCAGGTGCTGGCGCGCCTCGGCCGCCTCGACGTGCTGGTCAACAACGCCGGCAACATTCACGCCGCCCGCCATTTTCTGGAAGGTGACGAGGCCTGGTGGGATCAGCTTCTGGACGTCAACCTGAAAGGCTCGTTTCTTTGCGCCCACCGCGCCGCCCACATCATGGCACGCCAGGGCTCCGGCGTCATCATCAGCATGTCCAGTGGAGGCGCCACCAGGGCCCACCGCGGCAACGTGGCCTACGACGCATCCAAAGGCGGCATCGAAGCCATGACGCGAGCTATGGCGCTCGACCTTGCTCCTTACGGCGTGCGCGTCAACGCGGTAGTCCCCGGCCTCATCCGCACCTACGATCTGGACGAAGCCTCAGCCGTCGAGCGCGGCAAGGTGGTTCCCCTCGGCCGCCTCGGCTCCCCCGAAGACCTCGCCGGCCCTACCGTATTTCTTGCCACCGAAGATGCCCGCTACATCACTGGAGCCTGCCTGGTAGTGGATGGAGGAGTCCTTGTCCAACAGCGCTCACCCCAGGTCGAAACCTTCCCTCTCTCTCGCTTCCCCACCTGGTAACGCGGCCCGGATTCCACCACCCATATCCCTGCGGCACAGCCCTACTGCAGCCAGATGGTCAGAACCGGAGCCGCCACCGAACCCACCGTTAGAATCACCGCCGCCGGCCCCGGTGGAACAAAGCCGCCCGGAATCACCGCATCCAGTTGCAGCAGCCCGACAAATCCTGGTGCGCTGCCGGCATACAGCAACTGGGCGCTCACGCCGCCGATGGAAAGAGTAACCGGAGCGGCAGGCGTTGCATAAGGTGGAGCGGCGGGCTGGCCTGAGATGTTGGCCCCGTTGGTCAACCCCTCGCCCGTGGCGTAGAAAGTGACCATGGTGCCTCGCGGAGCGGCCGCGGTTTGCGAATTGACGCTGCCATCCTGGTTCGCCACCGAGGGAAACAGCGCGGGAGCGGCGGCGGCCACTGCCAGATCCAGGGTTCCGGCCGATTGATTCTGGTAGAACACCTCGACGTGTGTGGAGTTGGCGGCCGCCACCGTGTAAGGCACTTGCGCGTTGATCTGGCCGGCCTGGGCGTAGAACAAGGGCGCCGGCACGCCATTGAAGTGGACTTCGGCGCCGCCCAGCAGATTGGCCAGCAGTCCGGTGGAATCGAATGTCCCTGCCACCCCCACCTCGGGACCGATGCCGCTGCCGTAAATCGTCACCGATTCGCCCGGCGCCACCGCACCCTGCGCCAGGCTGGCCGCGTTGACCACCGAAAGGTGCGGAACGGGAACACTCACCGGTTGCACCACCAGCGGTGTCTGCGGAACCAGGCGGCGGATGCGATTGTTGAGCGAGTCGGCGAAGTAGAGATCGCCTGCACCGTCCACCAGCAGGCCGAGGGGCGAGGAGATCTGTGCCGATGTGGCGGCGGCGCCGTCGCCCGAAAACCCCGCCACGCCATCACCGGCAATGGTGTGGATCACACCATCCGGCGTAACTTGCCGGATACGGTTATTGGCCGTGTCCGCGATGTAGAGATTGCCGTTGCCGTCCGCCGCTACGCCTTGCGGCGCGTTGAGTGGAGAAACCGTGGCCGCGGTTTCGTCCAGGGCATTGCCGGCATGGCCCGTGCCTGCGGCCGTGCTGATGATCCCGGCGCTGTTCACCTTGCGGATCCGATGGCTGAAGGTGTCGGCGATGAACAAGCTGCCCAGGGAGTCTACGGTGCAAGCGGGTGTCGGCGATGAACAAGCTGCCCAGGGAGTCTACGGTGCAAGCGCTGGGTTGATTGAGTTGCGCCAGCCGGGCCAACCCTCCATCTCCCGCGTCGCCCGGCGCGCCATTGCCCGCCACGGTCTGCACCACGCCGTCCAAGCCGGCCCGCAACACCCGGTGGTTGGAGGTATCCACAATGTAGAGCGTGCCGCCCAGGTCGGCGCACACGCCGCGCGGCCCCCGCAACTGCGTCTGCTGCGGCGAAAGCCCTTCCGCGCCGGTGCCGCTGATGCCTGTGCCGGCGAAGGTGGCGATGCTCCCGCCGCTCACCCGCCGAATCCTGTGATTGAAGGTGTCGGCGATAAAGATCGCGCCCGCCAGTCCCACCGCCACGCCCATGGGCGAGTTCAACTCAGCGGAAGTGGCGGCCACCTGGTCGTGATCGTAACCCGCCGTGCCGGTGCCTGCAAACGTGT
>OKRF01000185.1:21207-36898 GCA_900290315.1 Candidatus Sulfopaludibacter sp. SbA3
CAATCGTAACCCGCCGTGCCGGTGCCTGCAAACGTGCCCACAATCCCCGAGGATGGCACCAGGCGGACGCGCTGCGTGCTGGTATCGGCGATATAGAGGTTGCCGTTCGAATCCAGCGCCACCGCCGAGGGCTGAAACAGAATGGCATTGCCGGCCGCGGAGCCGTCTCCCACCGCGCGCAGGTATCCGTCTCCGGCGGCGGTCTGGATCTGTCCCCGGGAGTCCACGCGGCGAATGCGCACGCCGTCGGCGATCAGCAGATTGCCGGTGAAGTCCACGGCCAGGTCGCGCGCCGCAGTGAGCAGCGCGGCAGCGGCCGGTCCTCCATCGCCGGCATAGCCCGGCGCACCCGTGCCGGCCACGTTGATCCACGCGCCGGCCGCCGTATAGCAGTGCACGATGTCGCTCGAGTCGGCGGTAAAGATGTCACCCGCATTGTCCACCGCTACGGCAATCGGCGACAGCAGCGTGGTCGTGGCTGATCCGGCCGGGGAGAATCTTGCGGATCCGCTGATTCTGTGAGTCGGCGATGTATAGCACGCCGGCGCGGTCCAGCGCCAGGCCCGCGGGAAACGCCAGTTGCGCGTTGCTCGCCAGGCTGCCATCGCCCCGAAAACCTGCCACCCCGGTACCGGCCACCGTGGCGATGTGGCCATCCGGCGTCACCTTGCGCACGCGATGCCCCTCGAATTCGGCGATGTACAGGTTGCCGGCGGCGTCGATGGCCACATTGCGCGGCGTGAAGAGTTGCGCGGAGGTGGCAGGCCCCCCGTCCCCGAGCGCGCCCTGAGCGCCTCCGGCGTACGTATTGATGGTGCCGTCCGGAGCGATGCGCCGCACCCGGCTGTTGCCCAGGTCGGCAATGTAAAGGTATCCCGCCAGGTCTACCGCCAGCCCATACGGGAGATTGAGTTGGGCCGATGTGGCAGCGCCGCCATCGCCGCTGAATCCGGCCGACCCGGTTCCGGCGATCGTGGTGATGATGCCGCTGGAGTTGATCTTGCGGACCCGGTGATGGTCCGTGTCCGAGAGATAGAGGTTCCCCAGGTGATCTGCCGCAACCCCCTGGATGTTGCCGATCTGGGCCAGCGCGGCGGCTCCCCCGTCCCCCAGCAGATCGCTGCCGGCCACGGTTTCGATTCGGTAGGCGGGAACGGAACCCGCCTGTGACGTCGCGGTCCACATCAGGGCCGCCAGGAGGCACCGATAGCTTCGCATTGTCGTTGTCACTGATAAGGTGCCCCCTCATTCAAGAAATTCTCATCCGGTTCGAAAAGAATATTTAGGAGTCTGAATGTCCTTTATCCGTGCGGTAGGCGTGGTTCTGCTATGCCAATGTGCATGGGGCGGAGGCGGGATCCGCCTGAAATCCCGGACGATTGATAGCGCGCAAGAGGGCTATCGCCCCCGGACGTTTCCCGGCAAATACTGGTTGGTCCAATTCAACCGTCCTCCGGGTCCGGAGTTGCGCGCGAACCGTCCTCCGGGTCCGGAGTTGCGCGCGGAACTGGCGCGGCGGGGCTTCCGCATTCTCAGCTACCTGCCGGAATCGTCCCTCATGCTGGAGGTTCCCGACGCGCCCGACCTGCGTGATCTGGGCGTAAGTTGGTCCGGCCCGCTGGATCCTGGCGACAAGCTGAGCAGGTTGCTGACGGAAGAGAATTCCGGCGCGTTTCTGGTGGAGTTTCATCCCGGAGTGAATCCTCTCCTGGCCCGTAGCATCGCCCGCCAGCACGGCTTTGAGGTGCACGAAGTGGACGGCCTGCTTCCCGGCCATCTGCTGGTCACGGGTAACCATCACGCGCTGAAGTTACTCGCGGACCACCAGGAAGTCTCGTATATTCTGCCGGCCGGGCCGGAACTGCTGGTGCGCAGAAGGGTATATGGGTGTCCCGGCCCCATCACCGAAGCCGGCCCGATCGCAGACTACGCCCTGGCCGACAGTGGATGGCCCAAAGACGCGCAGGGACATGTGGCGCTGCAATACATGTTTGACAGCGTGACTCAAAAGCTGGATGCCAACGTGGCGCGCAGCCAGGTAGAGCGCGCGTTTTCAGAGTGGCAGCGCTACGCCAGCGTCACCTTCAGCCCGGCTCTGCAGGCCGGCGCCGCTCGTGAGATCGAGATTCTGTTCGCCACCGGCGCGCATGGGGATTCCTATCCCTTCACTTCCATCACCACGCTGGCACACACCTTTTACCCGGCGCCCCCAAATCCCGAACCCGTCGCCGGGGACATGCATTTCAACGACGCGGAAACCTGGGGCGTGGGAATGGGCATCGATCTCTTCTCGGTAGCGCTGCACGAAGCCGGACACGCGTTAGGCTTGGGGCATTCGGACATTCCCACCGCGGTCATGTACCCCTACTACAGCCTGTCCACGGGGCTGACCAACGACGACATCGCCGCCATTCAGGCGCTGTACGGTGCTGCCGGTTCGCAGACCGCGTCCCCCAATCCGCCGGCTGCGCCCACCCCGCCCGCAACGCCTGCTCCCCCGACAACGCCCCCGGCAACACCCCCGCCAACGGGCAAGGATACGGTGCCCCCCACCGTGACTATCGTCTCGCCAAATTACACGATCGTTTCCATCTCGGCCGCTTCCCTCGCGATCAGCGGCACAGCCACGGACAACGTCGGCGTGACGGCAGTGAAGTGGACCACTTCGACGGGCAACTCCGGCACAGCATCCGGCACCTCCTCCTGGTCTGCCACGGTGCCTCTGCTCGTAGGAACGAATACCGTCACTATTCGGGCCTATGACGCCGCCGGCAATTCCGGCTGGCGCGCTGTTACCGTGGTGAGGCACTGAAGGAAAGCGCCGGCCGCAACTTCCGCCGAATCCTCCGGTCTTGATCTGATCCCAATGCTGTTCACCTGAACAGGGGCACGTCGCATCCCGGCATCAGCGCTCCCGAGTTTCTCCTCCAGTTGACTGGGCGGGGACTTCACAAGCCTAACGGTCAGGGCCGCTGCAAGGGCACTTCGGTGCATCGGCCAAGTGTCAAAGTGGATTGCCGAACCCTGGCGCGTTTGTGGGGAGTAATCTCCCAGAACGCGACTTGGGCCCCGCGGCGACAGCTCAATGACTCCACAGACGTTGGCACCCCAGGTCTGGAACTCTGAGACCTGGGATCCGAGGAAGCCCCGAGACAACAGCTTCGATACGCAACCCTGCGGCCTCCGCAAAGGCAGCAGTGGCGCTTGCGCCACAGCAAAGCTCTGATACATTGGTCCTCGCTGAATGGCTTCCGCGCCACCTGTCACCCTTCACGAATATACATGCGCGGACTGGTAGCTGGCTGGAGTGTCCCCAAACGGCGTTCTGGGAGAGCAGCGGCCACCCCTGCCGAAACGAATACCCAAACCATTAAACTGTCGACGACCGGCTTCAACACGCATATTCGGAACCCACAAACACGCTTGCGGCCGACGTATCGAGCCCTTGGCTGGGCAATCGCCAAAACCGAAACCGGCGTCTGGCCCATTTGCTATCGTGAGTTGGTGCTGCCAAAGTTGACCGAAGCAGGAGAACTGCCTCCTGGAGTGCACGTTGCGGATTGGCAAGAGTTCCAATCTCGTTTCGGCGGGTCCTCATCCAGGCGCATGTGGCTGTCAGGCCGCCTCCGGGAACTCCTGGAACTCGCAGCCGGCAGCGGAAAACTGCGTCGGGTCTTCATTTGGGGCAGTTTTGTCACGGCGAAACCGGCCCCAAGAGATCTCGACATTCTCCTGATCATGGACGAGGATTTTGAAGTCGAGCACTCCGCCGCCGCGGCACAAGGCGTTTTCGATTCCGCACGGGCCAAATTGCTGTTCGAGTCCGACGTCTTCTGGGCGCGGGCGTCGATCGGGCCCGAGATTCTCGACCTCTGGTTGGATACGTATCAGACTTCCAGAAGCTTTCGCAAACGCGGTATTGTGGGACTGGAGCTACCGTGATTCAAACGGACGACCAGATGCTGATCGCGCAGCAGTGCATCGCCAATCTGCGGAGAATCCTCCTGGAGGCGCGAAAGGTCCATTCGCGGAAGGACTACGCGCGCATGGCGGAGCCGATTTTGCTTGAAGTCCAGCAGCGCGAGCAGGACATCCTCGAGTATTTGAGTAGCGACTTGGAAGAACCTGTCGCGAGCTAACCCACCGCGGACAGAGCGCGCCCATCGTCCGCTAATGTCGCCTGCCTGTGGAACTGCCCGGTCCGCAAGCTCCCTCGAAACGGCCTCCTGGGAGGTGCGGTCGGATTACTCCCGATAAGTCGGCATCGCAACTCTAATGTATCCGTCGCGGACTGGCACTATGGACGAACGTTGCGTAATTGGGTCGTTTTGAGCAATGAGCGTGAGGCGAGATGCGCCAACCTTCAGGGGTGCTGATACCAGCGTAGGTGTATTGGTCCTAAGCCGAAGTCGGCAAATATGAGCGCCTCGCCGTCGGCGCTGACCAAATAGCCAGTGGGAGCGGATTGCACCATTTGCCAGGTGGAAGATGCTCGGTCGAGCGTGTGGACGCCAGGGTTCCTGCCGTCCAAATCACGATGATAAACGAAAACGTGACCGTCCGAGGTGAACGCCACTCGCAAATCGTTAACGAACTGATCGAGTCTCCACCGGCCTGTCAGGTTTCCATTGAGGTCGAGTTCCACCCATTCCGTCTTCGCACCGTACATGCCGGAGTAAACCCAAAGCCCAACACCATTGTGCGAGACGGTGATGCGGTTCGACTGTTGCCACGATTCCGCGCCGGGTTCAAGACCTCTCGGGAATAGGGACCGGGCGAGATAAGCGCCGGCAAGCTGGCCATCCGCCAGAATCCGGCGGATGATCATATAGTCCGCCTTGTCGGGCATATGCGCGTTGCTAGCATCCACTTGCCATCCCAGGCACCAGAGGGAGTGATCCTCGGCGAACGAGAGGTGAGTGGGCCGGTAGCGGCCGGTCTGAACGGTTTTCACCAATGCGCCGGAAGGGTCGTGTAAATCGATGCCGCCGGTTGTTTCCGAGGTCCAGGCTAGGGCGAGCGTGCCGTCGGTATCGGCCGCTATCGCCTCGACCCTTCCATTGGGCGTCGAGATGTGCGGCTGAGGATGGCCATCGGCCGTGTAAATCCGTAAGGGTTCTAGTCCAGCCCAGTAGATGTAGCCTTTGGAAAACGCGGGGACCGGCATACCCGAGACAACAGCCGCATCCGAAGTCACCTCGCGAATCGGAGCATTCGCGGCTGCGACAACGGAGGTGAACACCGCAAGAAGCGCAAACGATTTGACCAAGGATACCTCCTCGCTAACTTTTGACGCGGATCTTGCCCTGTGGGTGCAGCAGGATTGGCAAAGTAACAAGCCAAAGTGACCTGCACCCTCAGGATAACCGTTTTGAGCCGTCGTCGATACATGCGTGCTCATGACCTCAGGATAACCGTTTTGAGCCGTCGTCGATACATGCGTGCTCATGACGACGAGCGGAGAAAACGACAGTTTTGTCTCGAACTCCCAATTGTGGAGCTATCGCAGAGTGAGCGGACCCTCGCCCGCCCCCCCGCCGTGTTTCAGAAGTGGTGAGGTTTGCCTCATCGGCGCGGAGCCCTTGGCAGTGCGTTCCGGATCGGGAACGATAAGTTATCTTCGCGACAGCAATTCCAGTGGCCCCCGCCCGCCCGGCGAAGTCCGTAGTGCTTCCGGACCGCCTCGATGGCCGCGATCCCGAGGGTAAACCCATCGCGCGTGAGTTCGAGATGGGCGGTTCGCCTGTCTCCGGTGTTCACGGGAGCGTGGAAGGCGGGCATCGGTGGTCCTCATCCCTACGCCTCATCCTTCGAATCCCACCTCAGTGGATAGCCTGCGGAGCCGGTGTCCCATCGGACCATTTGCCGACCCAGACCATCAAAATAGTGGCCCGCTCTTCAGGGTCGTCCGCCGCCATAACTGGCGAGCCGGGCAGATCGGCTCCCCAGCTTTTCGCCGCATTGCCCGCAACAAAAAACATCAGATGAGGATGCCAGCTCTTGCCACCGTCGTTTAAGTACTGCTGCTTCGACATCATGTAGCACATCGCTCCCGGCTCCAGCGCGGGCAGTTCCTTCTTGTCCAGTGCAGTCGCGGTCGCCTGCACCATCTCCGCCTTCGATTTTCCAGCCAGCACGAGTTTGGTTTTCATCAGGAAGATGGGCGCAAAGGTCCTTGCGGCTGGCGGATTGAAGCAAATAGGCGAGCGCACTTTGGGATTCCAGAAATCCGGCTCACCGGTAGCGGCGCCCCATGATCGTTCCACCAGACAGAGAAAGCCATTGCTCCCCCTTGCCGCGGTTGCGTATCCGTCCCGTCGCAGTACCATCACTTCGGCCGCATCCGAAATGGACGCTGGAGCAGCACTGCGAGCCAGCGCGACTTCGGAATTCTCGTCCGGCACCAAGTACTGATCGAGACGGGCCATGTCTGGGTAGGGAGCTTTCTCCGCCTGCGTCTGTGCGCGGCAGGTTGCGCACGGGAAGACCACCCGCACAAGGAATACCACGGCAAGGAAACTGAGCGTCTTCTTCTGCATGGAATTCTCCGGCGCGCGCACGTTGCAGTTCAGGTTCGGGAACACATCCGGCCTCGAGATCGCGCGACCATCTTGTTGCGTCGATTAAATCACAGAAGGGCCGAAGCGGTCAATGCGAGCGTCGAAAACGACTTGCTCAGTGAACCGCCTGGATAAGCCCGACGCTGAACGGAGACAGCTCCCCGCCGGCGACGACACAATGCAGGTGGGGATGATGCAGCAGATGCGAACCCCAAGTGTGGAGCACAGCGAAAAAGCCGATTTCAGCGCCCAGGTGTTGGGGATCGGCAGCAGTGGTGCGTAGGGTCTCGGCCGTAGCGCGGAACAGAATGCCGTAGACGGCTCGCTTGTTCTGGTAGGCGATGGCGGCAATCTGTTCCGGCACGGTGAACACCACGTGGAAATACTGGGTATTGAGAAATTCGGAGCGGCGATCCTCAAGCCACTCGGCGCGGGCGAGCGATTGGCATTTGGGGCAGTGGCGATTGGCACAAGAGTTGTAAGCGTTGCGCTCATGGCCGCACTGATCGCACTGTTCCAGATGGCCGCCGAGCGCCGCGGTTCGACAAAGCTCGACGGCCGTCAGGACGCGTCGCTGTGCTGTGGACAGCGACGCGCCATGTTCTTGTCGGTAAACTTCGCCGTAATTGGCGGAACACATCCGCCACTTCCCATATTGGGCGATCCATGGAGCCGGTGCTCAGAAGTGCTGAGGCGTGGCGGGGCCGGACTCAACGGAAACGGGATGCGGAAGCAGGTCGAGCGGACTGCTGGTGGAGCAGACCTTACTGGTGGCGATTCGCAGGTACTGGGCCGTGGTGGCCAGACTGCGGTGGCCGAGCAGGAGTTGAATCGTGCGGATGTCGGTTCCCGATTCCAACAGATGAACAGCGAAGGCGTGCCGCATCGAATGGGGAGTAATCGGTTTACGGATGCCAGATAGTCGCCGAGCCTTCTGGCACGCCTGTTCGACAGAACTTCTGTTGATTGGCTGGCCGCTGACCTCGCCCTCGACGTCTACTTCAGGGATACCCAGCCTACATGTGCCCCTTCCCAACGCTTCTAGTGCAGCCTTACGGCTGCCCTCACATGGCTCGGGGTCAGGATGGTTCGCTACTCCTTCCTGCATGACTCTTTCATTCACTGCTTCACGCCGGTTTATCCCGACGCTATCCGGGCGGAACGCCCATCCCAACAGGGTCGAAAAACCGGTCGAGCGACTGGGTAACGCCGGCGATCTCGTCGCCGGTCGGTGAGTGCAACCGGCGGCAAGACCGCCGGCGCTACCAACCGCCGGTTTTTCATCCCGTTTTGCGGGGCGGTCCGCCCCTAATTGACAGACGACACAAAACGATCGTCCGTCCTACTGGCCGCCGTCGCGGCGCTTCAGGGTCGGACGATCCTGCTCGTCCGTCTTGGGCTTCGTGCCGTCGTCGTTGGTATCCACGGGACCATTGCCGGTACCGGGAGCGCGCCGCAGCGTGGGCTTGCTCGGGTCGGAATTGGTATCCACTTTGCGGCGGCCGTGCATCATGGCCAAACGCGCCTTGACATCGTTGAATTCCGAGGTGTTGACCACGTATTCCGGCTTCGGGCTGAGGTCCTTTTGAATTTCGTTCTGCGCAGCCGCGATGCGGTCGTCCGTCATCGGATGGGTCGCGAAAACCTTGGCGATGCTGCCTGGCTTCTTTTTCTCCAGCGTTTCGATCTTTTCAAAGAAGTCTACAAACGAAGTGGGGTCGTAACCGGCCTTGTACATGTACTGCAGGCCCAGGTGGTCCGCCTCCCTCTCACTGGCGCGCGAGAACGTCAGGAAGCCGAGCGGTATCGCCATGCCCATTCCCTGCCTGATGGCGTAACCAGTCCAGCCCCACGGGAGGGCGATGGACGCGGCGATCATGCCAATTTGCGCTATCTCGCCTTTGNNCCCGTGGCGGGCGGCCACGTGGGCGATTTCGTGCGCCATGACGCCAGCCAGTTCGGCTTCGCTGTCCGCCTTCAGAATGAGGCCGGAGTTCACGAAGAAGAAGCCGCCCGGCAGCGCAAAGGCATTCACCTCCTCGGTATCCAGCACCTTGATGGTGAAAGGCACCTTGGCGTCGGAGTTCCGGACAATGTTCTGGCCCACGCGATTCACGTACTCGGCAATGGTGGGGTCGTCAATGACCTTGGCTTGACGCTCCACTTCCTGGGCCAATTGCTTGCCCATCGCCATTTCCCTTTCCAGGGAATAAAAGTTGACGCCATCGCCGACCTTGCGATTGCCAATCTCATCGGGGTCGTCTTTGGGATTCTTCTTCTTGTCGTCGGCGAAACCACTCACCGACGTCGCGGCCAGCATTGCCAAAACGGATCTGCGCAACATCGACGGAAACCTCCCGCACTAGATCTATATTAATAATACGGCAATTGCCCCTGCTCTGGTTACACCTTATTCCTCCCACCGGATCCAGGGCAGTTCATAAGGCAAAAGGGCGTCTTCGTGGAACGGCACCACGCGGACGGCAAAGCCGCAACTTCCGCTCTGCGCGCATTCGACCTCTCCCTCATAGAGGTGGCCGGCGCCATCGGACCGGCTCAGCGCCATATCCACGTGCGAACCGGCGCCGATTTGTCCATCCGCAGTCAGGACTCCGTAATACGCCTGCACGCGCACGTCGGCGGGCGAGAGACCACCCAGGTGGACCCGTGCGGCGGCCTTTAGCTTCGAACCCACCACGAATTCGCCCCTGCCCCCGTCCACATCCACATGAATGATTTTCACCTCGGATCCATGCAGGTACACGCGCTTCCGCCACTCGAGCAGCGAACTGACCAGGCGCTTATCGCCTGCCAGGCGGATGAGCCTGCGGGCAGCCGGGAGGTAGAAGCGCTCGGCGTATTCGGCCACCATGCGGTTGGTGCTGAAGACGGGCGAAAGCCTCTTCATGGAAGTCTTCATCTTGGCCAGCCAGCCGCGCGGTATCCCCGCGGCGTCACGAGTGTAAAACAGCGGCACCACGTCGTTCTCCAGGATGTGATACAGCGCCTCCGATTCCACCTGGTCCTGATATTCGTTGTTGTCGTACTCTTCGCCTTTGCCGATGGCCCAGCCCACTTCCCGGTCGTAGGCCTCGTCCCACCATCCATCCAGAATCGACAGGTTCAGCCCACCGTTGGCCAGCAGTTTCATCCCGCTGGTGCCACTGGCTTCGTTGGGACGCCGCGGCGTGTTGAGCCACACGTCCGCCCCCTGCACCAGGTACCGTGCTACCGAAATATCGTAGTCCTCCAGGAACACCACGCTGCGCCTGACCTGCGGATCCCGGGCGAATCTCACGATTTGACGGATCAGCTCCTTGCCCTCCGTATCGTGAGGGTGCGCCTTTCCCGCCAGCAGGATCTGCACCGGCCGCTCCGGATCGGTCAGGATGCGCTTCAGGCGCTCCACATCGCGTAGCAGCAGGGTGGCGCGCTTGTATGTAGCGAACCGCCGCGCAAACCCGATTGTCAGTGCGTCGGGAGACAGGACGCCGCCGGCAACTGTCATGTCCGCGTCGCTGCCGCCTCTCTGTTTGACCTGCGAGGCCAGACGGGAACGTGCGTAGTGGACCAGGCGTTCGCGGCGGATCTCGTGGACGCGCCACAACTCCTGATCCGGAATGCGGTCAATGCGCTCCCAGAGAGTCGTATCGGCCGGTTTCTCGCCCCACTGCGGTCCCAGGTAACGGTTGAGCAGAGCGCTCATCTCCATAGAGATCCAGGAACGCGTATGGATTCCGTTGGTCACCGAACCGATGGGCACTTCATCCAGGGGATAGCCGGCCCACATGGGTTGCGCCATCTTGCGCGTCACCACCCCGTGCAGTCTGGCGACCCCGTTGGTGTAAGAGCTGTGGCGCGCCGCCAGGAACGCCATGTTGAACGGTTCGCCCGCGTCCGTCGGAACCTGCCTCCCGTAAGCCAGAAACTGCTCCACGCTGAGGCCGAGGCTTCGCAGGTACTCGCGTAGGTATTTGTCCACCAGGGCGGGATCGAAACGATCGAAGCCCGCTGGCACGGGCGTATGGGTCGTGAAGATGCTTCCCGCCGCCGCCACCTGGCGCGCCTCGTGGTACGGGAAAGAAAGCTCGTCCATAATCGTCCGGGTCCGCTCCGGCCCCAGAAACGCCGAGTGCCCCTCGTTCATGTGGAATACCGTGGGCCGCAGGCCCAACGCGCGAAGCGCCCGTACACCGCCAATCCCGAGTACGATCTCCTGCTGGATGCGCAGCTCGCGGTCGCCTCCGTACAGCGCGCCGGTCACCTTCCGGTCGTCGGGCGTGTTCTCCGCAACATTGGTGTCGAGCAGGTACAGCGGCACCCTCCCCACCTGGACTTTCCAGATCTGCGCCGCGAGATTCCGGCCGGGGAAGTCGATGTGCACCGTGAGCGGCTTGCCCGGCGCCTGTTCCATCGGTTGGATGGGCAGGTTGTGGAAGTCGTTAATCGGATAGGTTTCCTGCTGCCATCCATCGGCGTTCAGGTACTGGTGAAAATAGCCGCCCTGGTAAAGCAGGCCCACGCCGATCAGCGGCACACCGAGGTCGCTGGCGCTCTTGAGGTGATCGCCGGCCAGGATGCCCAGGCCGCCGGCGTAATTCGGAATACACTCCGTCAATCCGAACTCCGCCGAAAAGTAAGCGATCTGTATTCCCGCCGCGTCCGGATGGGCCGCGGCGAACCAGCCGGAGCCGGCCAGATACGTTTCCAGACTGGCGGACGCGCGGTCCATCTGTGCGAGGAAAGCCTCATCGCCGCAGAGTTCCGTCAGGCGCCTTTGGTCGATGCGGCCAAGAATCAGCCGGGGATTGTGCCCGGTCTCTTCCCAGAGATCGGGATCCAGGGTGCGGAAGAGTTCGATGGTGGGGTGGTGCCACGACCACCGCAGGTTCAGGGACAGCTTGTGCAGGCACTGCAAACGCGCCGGCAGGCAAGGGATAACATGATAAGCGTGAACTCGGGACATCCACTCCAGCTTAACTGGTTTCGCGGTAAATTCAGTTACTGGGGTCTTTTTAATTCG
This sequence comes from Candidatus Sulfopaludibacter sp. SbA3, assembly GCA_900290315.1. Classification (GTDB taxonomy): domain Bacteria; phylum Acidobacteriota; class Terriglobia; order Bryobacterales; family Bryobacteraceae; genus Sulfopaludibacter. The sequence continues at coordinate 32,791 of OKRF01000185.1, forward strand.
GTGAGAGGCTACATAGCTCTCTCGAAAATGCCCGCATAGCCCGAAGAAGAACAAAAAACGATCGTCTGTCCCACGGGGGCTAACGAGCTTTCATCAGGACTAAAATTAGAAGCATCCATGGCCGCCACCTCTCTCGACAAGAGCAAAATCAAAATCGTCCTGCTGGAGGGCGTGCACGCGAGCGCGCGGGAGGCCTTTGAGAAGGACGGGTATAGCAATGTCGTGTCGCATCCCAAGTCGCTGGCGGGAGAGGCGCTCACCGCGGCGCTGCAGGGAGCGTACTTCGTCGGCATCCGGTCGGCAACGTCGCTCTTGGCAGAGGTCCTGGAGCGTGCGCCCAGGCTCATCGGCATCGGGTGCTTTTGCATCGGCACCAACCAGGTAGACCTGGAATTCGCCCGGAAACGCGGCGTTCCGGTATTTAATGCGCCCTTTTCCAATACCAGGAGCGTGGCGGAACTGGTGCTGGCGGAAATCATTCTGCTCATGCGGGGCATCCCGGAACGGAACGCGGCGGCGCACCGTGGCGAGTGGCTAAAAACCGCCGCCGGGGCTCGCGAGGTGCGCGGAAAAAAATTGGGAATCGTGGGGTACGGACACATCGGGACGCAGATCGGCCTGCTGGCGGAGTCCGTCGGGATGCAAGTGTCCTATTACGATATCGAGACCAAACTGGCCTTGGGCAATGCGCGGGCGGCGCACTCGCTCGAAGACCTGCTGGCGGATGCCGACGTCGTGACCTTGCACGTGCCGGAGACGCCCGAAACGGAGGGGATTATCGGCGCGCCTCAACTCGGGCGCATGAAGCCGGGCGCGAAACTGATCAACGCGTCGCGCGGCAGAGTGGTCGATATCGACGCGCTGGCGGAGGCGCTGCGCGCACAACAGATCGGCGGCGCGGCGCTGGACGTCTTCCCCGCGGAGCCGAAAGGCGCGGGCGATCCGTTCGTCTCCCCGCTGCGGGAGTTCGATAACGTGATTCTGACGCCACACGTAGGCGGCAGCACGGAAGAGGCGCAGGCGAATATCGGCATCGAAGTGGCCGAAAAGCTGATCCGGTACAGCAATAATGGTTCTACCTTGACGGCGGTCAATTTCCCCCAGGTGTCGCTGCCGGAGCATCCCGGCAAACATCGTCTGCTGCACATCCACCGCAATCAGCCGGGCGTCCTATCGCAAATCAATGCTGTGTTTTCGCGGCATGAAGTGAACATCGCCGGGCAGTATCTGCAGACCGATCCCACGATCGGGTATGTCGTGATCGACGTCGAAATGCAGAAGGCGTCGGCGACGAAGAGACTGAAGAGTGAGTTGGACGAAGTGCCGGGGACGATTCGGTCCAGAGTACTGTACTAGTGTAGGACGGACGATCGTTTTTCTGTCGTCTTGGAGCTATTGACGCTTTCCGGGCCATCTGTCATAGTCCGATACGTTCGAGCAGACCGGGGGCCTTCATCTTGCGCGGTTGTAGCGGAGTTTTCCCGGTCATCACCGGCAGCAATCCGTTGAAATAGCGGAAAGTCGACGTGTACGTTCAGGGATTGCACTCCGAAGGGGGCGAAGCGATCCGTCATCTCCCGTAGTCGTAAGGAACAGTCCTGGTGCGAGGTAGACTTCTTATTGCTTATGCGCTTCGAGGAACGCGTAATCGGCTGCTTCAAAGGACTGGCGGCCGGCGATGCGATTGGCAAGCAAACGGAGACATAGGCCCGCGTGGATGTGCAGCGTTGGTATCCCACGGGAATCGCGGGATTCCACGGACGTCCGGGCGACGTCATCCCTCGCTACGCCGGTAAACGGTATGAATGGCGGATCGGCGAGACTACTGATGACACGGAGCAGACCATTGCTGTCGCGCGAGCAATCTTAGGCGAACGCCCGGTCAGCCACGTAGCAATCGGGCGAGAACTCTTGCGATGCCGGAAGTCCGCCCACCCAGGTGTATCGCTGTGGTCCTTCTTGCAAATTGGTGACCCGGCCCGCATGGCTTCGGACGGCGACGGTTGTGGCGCAGCCATGCGGGCCGCGCCAGTCGGCGTCTTTTATCCGTCGAGCCGGCTGGATGACCTTGTTCGGGGAGCCTATGAATCCGCGATCCCCACTCACGGCGGACAACTGGCTGTCTGCGCCGCCGCCGCAGTGGCTGGCGCGGTAGCAGCCGCCCTGGAAGGCCGTTCCGGGGCCGAAGTGTTGACAGTTGCGCTAAGCGCCGCCCAAAAGGCTGAGACTCTTCGACCGTCCGAGAAAGCGCCGGCCATCGCGCATTCCATCGAGCAGATTTATTCGGATCTCGCGAACAGGAAGCAGTTGGTGGCCGATGAGGTCGCCGGGCAATATTTTCCCAACAAGCCGCAACACATCGTTCCTCTCGCGATCAGTCTGGCTCTGATCACGCAGTCAGCGGAGGTGACTGCTCTGCTTGCTGCGAACATCGGCGGAGACTCCGATTCGGTGGCCTCGATTGGCGGCGCCATTGCCGGCGCGCTTCGCCCGGACACGGTGAATGAGCAATGGTTCGAGGTGGTGAGCGCGATCAACCAGGATGGCCTCCTGGATGTGGCTGCCTCGCTCGCCGCGATTACTAGCACTAGCGGGCGTGCGATAGGGCCGCTACGCGCCGGTCGGCCTGGAAGCGGATAGGCAGACTCGCGGGCCCATAGACGTGCAGGGCCTGGCGCGGCTGCCATGGTTCTTGCGTGGCGAGTTGGAGGTCCCGGAAGCGCTCGAGCAAATCCGAGAGAGCGATCTTCGCCTCAAGGCGCAAGAGCGCCGCCCCCAGGCAAAAGTGAATGCCGGAACCGAAAGCTACGTGCGGATTGGGATCGCGGGTAATATGGAAGCGGCCGGGTTCGCGAAACTGAAGCGGGTCGCGATTGGCGGATCCGATGACAGCCAGCAGGAGCTTGCCTGCGGGTATCACCTGGCCGTGCAGTTCGACGTCGCGCCGCGGCGTGCGCATCGTCCACTGTAAAGGCGAGCGGTAGCGCAAGACTTCCTCTATCGCCAAAGGCAGGAGTTCCGGGGCCGCACGGAGGAGAGCCAGTTGATCGGGCTTTTCCAGCAAGGAGAGTACGGCGTTGTTAATCAAATCGCTGGTGGTCTCCTGCCCGCCAATCACAAGAAGCTGAAAGAATCCCAGAATCTCATCCTGCGAAAGCCGCTCGCCATCCACTTCGGAATCGATCAGGCGGGTCAAGAGGTTGTCCTGCGGGTTGCTGCGCCGCTGTGCGATCACATCGGCAAGATACAGGTTCATTTCGGTCGTGACTGCATTGAAATCTCGCAAGGCGCGCTCCGCTTCTTCACCTCCGGAGCGAGTGTAGCTCAGCCGCAGGATGGCATCGCTCCAAAGTTTGTATCGCGGCCAGTCCTTAGGCCGGATCCCGAGCATGCGGGCAATGACCATCATGGGCAGCGGTGTGGAGAACTCGGCGGCGAGATCCATTTCACCGCGCCCGGCGGCCTGATTCAGAAGCTCGCGCGACAACTCGCGGATCTGCACTTCCAGACTCGCGATCACGCGGGGCGTGAAGGCTCGTGAGATGAGGCCACGCATCTTGGTGTGTCTGGGCGGGTCGAAGAAGAGGAACCAGTTCCGGGGCGCGGGCACACACGAACTGAAGATTTCGTGATCGTTGAGCACCCATTTCACGGTTTCATAATCGAAAACCATCCACGCATCGAACGGCGGTGGAACGCGAAGCACCGGAGAACTGATCCGCAGTTGGTCGTAGACGGGGAAGGGGTTACGACGGATTTCATCGGCGAAAAGATTCAGCATGGATCGCCCGTGCAGAGTAATGATCACACGCCAGTGTTTCGCGGATCTACCTGTTACTGTGCGTGGGATCACGGAGCGGAGCGGTCCCCGTGTAGCGGGCGCGTGGGCGGATCAATGTGCTGGCGGAATACTGCTCGATGGCGTGCGCAATCCAGCCCACCGTGCGGCTCAAGGCAAACAGGATTAACGGAGCGTCGCCAGGCCAGCGGAAAGCTCGGGCCAGGGCTACCAACCCGAAGTCCAGATTCGGCAAATCAAGTAGCAACCCGGATCCGGCCTTGCGAAGAGCCCGAATCAGCCGCCACTCTGCGTCATTTCCAGCCGTCT
>OKRF01000185.1:36908-41506 GCA_900290315.1 Candidatus Sulfopaludibacter sp. SbA3
GCCGCCACTCTGCGTCATTTCCAGCCGTCTGCGCTAAGCGAACCAGGAGCGCGGCGCGCGGATCGCCGCCCGGATAGAGGGGGTGGCCGAATCCCGGCACGCTCTCACCGCGGCGCAGGCGATTGGCCATCACGGAGCGAGCGCGCTGGGGCGATTCTGCGTCGGCAAACAGTGCCGATACGAGTTCCGTCTGTCCGCCGTGACGCCGTCCCTTCAGCGTCGCCATGGCGGCCGATACCACGTCGTAGGGCGACGCACCGGCGGAAGCGGCGCATCGTGCGGTGAACGCCGAGACATTCAGTTCGTGGTCCGCGCAAACTACCAGCGCCGTTCGAATCGCCTCGCCCGAGGCAGCGATTTTCGGCGCCCATGCGGCCCGCAGCGCGAGATGAACGGGGGCCTGATTGGAGCCCGCGACGATGGTTGTCAATAGGCGGACGATGCGCGCTCCGGCCTGGCGTACCGCCGCGGGGCGCAGATCGTGGGACGCGGGATCCACGGCTCCAGCCGGCGGCAGGGCGGTTTGCATGAGAGTCAACGGGTCTTTTGCGTATGTTCGGAGATGCGCCAGGTGACGAAGGGGCAGCGGGCACGGCTGATCGAAGAGTCCCTTTCGTTCGGCCGCTTCGGTGGCCCATAACAATTCCGCCACTTGCTCCAGGTTGGCTTTCAAGGCGAGTTGGAGCACGTCCTGGCCGCGGTAATAGAGCTTCCCATTGTTGATGAGGGTGATTCCGGAAGCGAGCACCGGGCTGCCCCAATTCAGGCCGCGCGCCGCGGCTTTGTCTGGATCCCGCCGGGCCTCTTTGCGATCTCGCAGGCGCGCGATGTCCTCCCGGTAATAGCGGCGCTCTCTGGGCCGCCCGGGCACCGGCTCCGACTGTACCTGGCCGCGGCTGGTATAGGCGTACAGCGTGGGGAGTGTCACACCCAGTTCGCTCGCGGCCTCCTGGGCCGTGAAATAGCGCGGGTCGGTTGGCATATTATATTGATTTTATAATCAATATTGACAATATAAGGCAGCCTACCCGAATATGAAGGCGTGAACGACGGGTTAGAGGGGATTGTGGCGGCCAGCACCCGGCTGAGCCGCGTGGATGGGGAGGCCGGGCAGCTAACTCTTGCGGGTTACGCCGTAGAAGACCTGGCGCCGCGCGCCAGTTTCGAGGAAGTGGCGTACCTGTTCCTGCATGGCCGCCTGCCGGAGCCAGCCGAGTTGTCCCGGTTCGCTCAGGACTTGGCCGCGCGGCGCGTGCTGCCCGGCGCAGCCATCGCAGTACTGCGGGAGAGTGCCGCCGCCCAAGCGCCGCCCATGGACTCGTTGCGCATGGCTGCCGCGGCACTCGGGCTCGGCCGCGAGGAGAATCCGTGGGAGGATGCCATGGCCGCCATCGCATCCTTCCCGACAATCGTGGGCGTATACTGGCGTTTGCGCCAGGGCGAGCCGCCCGTCCCCGTCCGCTCCGATTTGCCCCACGCGGCCCATTTCCTGCATCAACTGTCCGGCGTGGCTCCATCGCCCGGACGGGTCCGCGCACTGGAAACGTATTTGAACACCGTCTGCGATCACGGCCTCAACGCTTCCACCTTTGCGGCCAGAGTCATTGTCTCCACGCGGAGCGATGTGATCTCCGCGATCACCGGTGCGGTGGGCGCCCTCAAAGGTCCGCTCCACGGCGGGGCGCCCGGTCCAGCGCTCAATATGGTGTTCGAGATCGGCGCGGCCGAGCGCGCCGAAACGGTCATCCGAGCCATGCTTGATCGAGGAGAGCGGCTGATGGGGTTCGGACATCGCGTCTATCGAGTGCGGGACCCGCGCGCCGATGTCCTGGCCCAAGCGGCAGAGCGCTTTTATTCCAGCGGCGGCGACCGGAGCCTCTATGACCTTGCACGGAGTGTGGAATCCACGGCCCTGCGCCTGCTCCGCGAACGCAAGCCGGATCGGCGCCTGGATACAAATGTCGAATTCTACACGGCGCTGTTGTTGCATGGCTTGGGATTGCCGGTCGAGTTATTCACGCCCACCTTTGCCGTGGGACGCGTCCTCGGATGGGCGGCCCATTGCCTCGAACAGCTTCGGGAAGGAAGGCTGATCCGGCCGCAATCTGTCTACATCGGGCCGGTAGGATTGGCGTACCATGGGGTGCCGGTGCATTGAACTACCTGACCAAAACCCTGGCGTCGCCGGCCTGGAGTTCGGTAGCGGAGTTGGCGTGCGGCGTGCGCACATAAGCCAGGCCCACCACCTTGGCGAACTCAGGCGAGTAGACCCCTGAGGTGATCTCGCCCGCCTCGGCGCCATTGGCGGTGAGCTTGGTTCCGGCAGGCGGCGCTTCCGAAGCCTCGATTTCAACGCGTACCAGTTTCTTGTTCACGTGCCCCTGGGCGCGAATGCGCTCCACAATTTCCTGACCCAGATAGCAACCCTTGGTGAAACTGACGGCGTGCATCTGCTGCGTTTCTTGCGGCAGGGAGTTTTCCCGAATATCTTCGCCGTAGCGCGGCTTGCCGTTTTCGATGCGCACCTGGCGAATGTCGCCCTCCGTGGCCGGTTTGGCGCCGGCGGACGCTAACTGGTGGAGCAATTCTGCGGCCTTCTCCGGCCCGCAGAAAAGGCGGAAGCCGGGCTGCCCCGTGAGACTCATGCTGGCCACCGTTGCGTCGCCCCACGCAAGGTGAGAGTAATCGGAGCCAGGAATGGGGGAATTGAGGGCCACCAGTGCAGCCGCCGCGCCCGGCCCTTCGATCGCGATCTCCGAGGTCCGCGCAGTCACATCCTCCAACTCCACCTGGTCCGCGATAATGTAGCGGCGGATATGCTGCTGCACCTTGTCGCGCAATTCGGAATCGGTCTCGATCAGGAAGTGTTCGTCAAAGCACAGAAGGTGCAGATCCGCCTGGATGCGGCCCTGCGGATTGAGTAGAAAGGCGTAGCAGCCGGAGCCCGGCATCATCTTCTTCACTTCGTTGGTGGAGAGATTGTGCAACAGGCGCGCCCGGTCGCGACCCCGCGCCACAATGCGCCCGCGCGCGGAAACGTCCAGGAAAGCTGCGCCGCGGCGCAGTGCTTCGTAACCCTCGCTCATGCTTCCAGTTTAGAAGATGCGCGACAGCCAGGCCGACAAAAGTACGATGCAGAGGCCGGAGATGAGCATGCCAGTCATCATGCGTGTGCGCCGTGGATTGTCCGGCTTCACCACCAGAAACGCCACCGCGAAGACGTGCAGCACGAGCAGCATCTTGATGCCGAACAGCATCTGATAGCGCGCCGTGTGTCCCGGCGTGCTCAGCAGTTTATAGAGGCCGGAAATGATCAGGCCGATCATCGCCGCAACGGCAAGCGGGCGATACTTCGCCGCGGCTTTGTTGCCCAGTTCGTTGCCGGAATCGGGGGAAAGCGTAGCGACGGCCGGCGCCATCACCAGGCGCGCGTACAGAATCCCGCCCACGAGCGTCGCCATGGAAGAGATGTGGAGCCATCGCATGATTACCGTGAGTATGTCGGGCATAGCCTTAGAGTATACAATCGGCGTATGATCCATGAGATCCTGCCGGTCGGCATGCTGCAATGTAACTGTTCGGTGTTCGGCGACGAGCAGACGGGCGAGGCGATGGTGGTGGATCCGGGCGACGAAATTTCGCGCGTGCTCGAAGTGCTCGAGCGGCACAGCCTGACGGTGAAGGCCATCGTGATCACCCACGCGCACATCGACCACATCGGCGGCGCGCAGNNCCGGACGAGGTGGAGATCGACGTCCCGGCGAAAGATGGCGACCGCCTGGTGGTGGGCGCCACCGAATTCCACGTGCTCCACACCCCGGGACACACGCAAGGCAGCATCAGCCTCTACGCTCCCACCGAGCAGAAACTGGTGGCGGGCGACACCCTGTTTCAAGGGAGCATCGGGCGGACGGATCTGCCGGGCGGCGACTTCCAGCAGATCCAGCGCTCCATTCAAGGCAAGCTCCTGACGCTGCCGGAGGAGACGGTGGTGATTCCGGGACACGGTGACACCACCACCATCGGCGAGGAGAAAGAGAGCAACCCCTTTCTGCAAGGGCTGTAGGGCATGCGATCCACACACACCCGGGCGGCCGTGCTGGCGCAGGCGCGGGGACCGGTGGCCATCGAATCGATCTACCTGGGCGAGCCCGGCGCCGGCGAGGTGCTGGTACGGATGGAGGCCTGCGGCGTGTGCCACTCGGACCTGTTCGTGGCCGGCCTCGAAAAGCTGCCGCTGGCGCCGCTCACGCTGGGGCATGAAGGGATCGCACGCGTGGAAAGCGTGGGACCGGGAGTGCACGAGTGGATGGCGGGAGATCGCGCCGGGATCACTTTCCTGGGCACCACCTGCGGCAGTTGCGAGTGGTGCGGCTCGGGGCGGGAGCGTTTTTGTCCCAAGCAGACCAACTTCGGATACACGTTGCACGGCGCGTTGAGTGAGTACGCCATCGTGCCCGCGGCGGCGCTGGTTCGCGTGCCGGGTGGGCTCGCGGCGGCTGAAGCCGCGCCCCTCTGCTGCGCGGGCTGGACGGCATTCGGCGCGCTGCGGGAGGCCGGGCTGGAGCGCGGCCAGAGCGTGGCGCTTTTCGGCCTGG
>OKRF01000420.1 GCA_900290315.1 Candidatus Sulfopaludibacter sp. SbA3
ACTGCGAAGCTGGGCGCCCGCCAGCAGCGGCTCGGCGGGAAGCAGGCGCTCCATGCGGTCCATCCATTCGATGGCGTCGTCGCCGCCCGGGCGTGGGCGCAGATCCAGCGAGAGCCACTCGGTGGCGCCCAGGGAAGCCGCGACATCCGCCGGCAGCATGGCACGGATGCGGCCCTCTTCGTCGGCCTCCACCAGCGCGCCGCGGTTCATCAGCAGATCGCAGATCCAGTCGTGAATTCCGATCACGCCCTATACCTCGAAGTCGCGCTGGAAGAGCGCTTCATCCAAATTCTTGGTAGCGGAGTATTGCTGTTTGGCCGCGATGAGGCGCTCCGCCAGTTCGTCGAATGCCTGTTCGACGCGTCCCGATTCGCGCGCCGAAAGCCACAGGTCCAGCACGAGAGACGAAAAATCCCCCTCATCCAGAGTCCCCAAGATCGCATCCACTTCACCCACCACCAGCTCGAACATATTGATCTTGTCGTGCAGCACGCGGAGCAACTGCTCTTCCACGGTATCGGCCTGGCAGAAATTGAACACGAAAACCTCCTGGGTCTGTCCGATGCGGTGCACCCTGCCGACACGCTGCTCCAGCCGCATGGGGTTCCACGGCAGATCGAAATTGATCACCGTGTTGGCGAACTGGAGGTTGCGTCCTTCGCCTCCCGAACCGGTCGAGAGCAGCACATTCGCCTCATCGCGGAAACGGGCGACGGCGGCATCCTTGTCGGCTTTGGACATCTCGCCGCTGAAAAGCACGTAGCTGAGGGAATGCTGCTCGCAGATCGCGGCCAGGTGGTCCAGAGTCGCCTGAAATTCGGTAAACACCACGGTCTTGGCGTCACGCTCCGCCAGCATCCGGCCCAATTGCAGGCCTTTGCCCGACCAGGAAACCTGGCCCGCCACCTCCTGCATCGCTTCCAGATCACTGCGGTCGCGCGAATTCACGCCCTTCTCGGTGGCGAGCGCCCGCCCCAAGGCGCGTGCCAATGCCTGGGCGCTGCTGCCGGCCTGCCGCTGCAGGAGGTGAAGCCCCAGACTGGCGGCTCCCCCCTTCGCATTCCCGTACCGATCGGCCACATAGCGGGAAACCATGCCATAAAGCTGCGACTCGGCGGGTGAGGGCAGCACCACCACGCTGGCGGCGATGCGATGGGGCAGCCGCACATCCACGGCGGAGCGGGTATTGCGCACCATCACCTCTCCCAGCAGCGCGCGCAGACCCTCCGCGTTGCGCGGAGTCTTCGGCTTGCCGGGCTGCAGGAACTGCTTGCGGAATTCGGTCTCGGTGGCCAGCAACCCCGGCTTGAGCACGGTGATCAGGTTGTAAAGTTCCACCAGGTTGTTCTCCACCGGAGTGGCCGTGAGCATCAGGATGAATTTCTTGTTGAGTGAATTCACCAGCTTCCAGTTGGCGCTGGTGCGGTTCTTCAGACAATGCGCTTCATCGACGATGACCATGTCCCACGCGATCGCGGCCAGAGCCGACGCATGCGGTTCCAGGCGCGCCATGGCAATCGACGCGATCACCAGCGGGGCATCGCCCCAAAGCCGCGCGGGCTCGGATCGGTAGGCCGGATCGTCGGGCGTCACCGGCTCCAGCCCGAATTTTTCCGCGAGTTCCCCTTTCCATTGGGAAACCAGCGAGGGCGGCGTAAGCACCAGGACTTTCCGCACCATACCCCGCATCCAATATTCCTTGAGCACCAGGCAGGCTTCAATGGTCTTGCCAAGGCCCACTTCATCGGCCAGCAAGGCCCTTCCTTTGAACTGCCGAAGCACGCGCCGCACGGTCTCCTGCTGGTACAGATAGGAGTCCACGCCGTGCAACGAGGCCAGGCAGATGAGATCTTCGAAACTCTGCGCGATCCTCAGTTCCAGAAGGCGCCGGCGGAGAAGATAGTCGGCCAGAGTTCCGCCCGGTTGGCCGAACGAGGGCGGCGGAGCGGGCAGGAAATCCACCGCGGCGCGCGGCGGCTCCGGCTGCGGCGGCAGGACGGCCTCCGGCGGCGGGACGGGTGCAGCCTGCGCCACTGCCGCGGGCTTCGCAGGCTTTATGGCCGCTACTGCAATCTGTTTCGCCAGATCGCGGCACAGAAGCCGGGTATTCTCCCGCATGGCCTTCATTCCGCGGAGGGTAGAAGACGCGCTTACGTCCAGGAATTCCTGGAAACATTGGAGAGCGTCCTCGGTGCGCCCTAGCGCAAGATAAGCATGGCCCATGCTGCAGCTTGCCGTGACCGCTTCCGGATACTTGCGAAGTTGCGACAGGCAGGCCAGAGCCTGATCGAATTGTTCGTTGGCGAAATACGCCTCGGACAGGATGTCGAGTGCCGGAAACGAATCGGGATCGAGTTTGAGCGCCCTCTTTGCGGCCTTGGCGGCGCCCGGCCTGTCACCCGATGCCAGCATCCGTCGCGCATCGCGGATCAGACCTTGGGCTTCCCCCAAATCGAACTGGCGGTCCAGTGCGGCGCGCCGTTCCTGGAGAATCCTGCGCCGCCGCTCTTGTTTCTTCGGGTCGTTCACGGAAAGGAGTCGTAATTATAGCTCTTTGATCGCGTCAGAAGGGCTGCGCCGGCGCGAACAGCCCGCAGGGCGAAAGACCGCCAGCCCATGGCGTGAGCGATGGGAACGTGTGCCCGGACTACCTGGCCGTGGTTCCGCCATCGATCGCCAAGGTCTGCCCGGTGATGTAGCTCGCGGCCTCCGACACCAGGAACACCGCCGCGCCTTTCAGTTCGCCGGGCCGGCCGATGCGGCCCATCGGGATGCCGCTCTCGATACCGGTCTGCAGCCGTTCCAGCACCTTCTGGGTCATGCGCGAAGGGAAGAAGCCCGGGGCGATGGCGTTCACTCGAATGCCGTACGGAGCCCATTCCGCCGCCAGTTCCCTGGTGAGCGCGATCAGGCCGCCCTTGGATGCCACGTATCCGGCAGTGGGCAGGCCCTGCGGCATGGCGCGGAGTCCGGCGATGGAGGTCACATTCAGAATCGAGCCGCGCCGGCGGGCCATCATGTGCGGCGCCACCGCCCGGGCAAACAGGAATGCGCCGGTGAGGTTCACGTCCAGCACCGCCTGCCATTTTTCCAGCGGCATCTCTTCGGCCGGAGCACCCCAGGTGATACCGGCATTGTTGACCAGGGTATCGATGTATCCGTAGATCTCCAAGGTCTTTTCCACCGCTGCCCGCACATCGCCGCCGCTGGCGGCATCGCAGACCGAGCCTTCACATCGAAAACCCTGGCCGCGCAGGCGCTCCACGGTTTCGGTCAGCGCCGCCTCTCGCCGCGCCAGCAGCATCAGCGACGCTCCGGCCTCGGCCAGCCCCGTGGCGATTTCTTCGCCTAATCCGCGAGAGCCGCCAGTGACCAGCGCTACCTGGCCGCTCAAATCGAATAGTTTCTTCAGTTCCATTCAGATTTGATTGTACGGAATCTACTGTAGATCTCCGGCGGCCCAGTCCGCCTACACTAATACAAATCAGGAGGTATTACATGCGGAAGCTTCTTTGTTTCGGGGTACTGCTCTTCGCCGCCTGGGCCGCGGACCGGCCCGACCTCACAGGGACCTGGGTGCTGGACGTGTCTCACAGCCCAAGTGCCGGATCCAAGGTGAAAGCCGAGACCCTGGCCATCAGCCAGAAAACCGACGCGGTGGAGATCACCGAAGACACCACCGAAGGCAACGGCAAATCGGTGAAAGTGGACATCGCCTGCAACACCGAAGCCCAAGGGTGCAAGATCAAGGAGAATGGCCAGGCCACGGAAGTCTCTTTCTGGTACAACGGCCCTATCCTGGTGATGATGGAGCAGCGGCACGGCAACGACTTCGTCACGCAGAAGAAGTTGAAGCCGTCAGACGACGGCAAGACCATGAGTATGGAAGTGGTCTATATCGCGCCGCCCGGACACAAGCCGGAGAGCTACACGTTCACGCGCCAGTTACTTGCGGGCCACTAGAACGCGCGAGGGATAAAAGGTCTGCTGCACCAGGCGGTCCTGCAGAATCTCGAAGCGCGCGGACTGGATGAGGTCGGGGACGCGCCGCTCCACCTGGCGGCCCCAAAAGGCAGGCGCCACTTTCCCGACCACTTTGTAGACCGCATTGAACATCGGCGTGTTTTGGCCGATCAACACGAGGGTCAGGTTTCCGCGGTCTCGTAAGACACGGCGGAATTCGCGGAGCGTGCCCACAATATCGTCGCCCGACAGCAGTTCCAGCAGGTAGCAGCAGAAAATGGCATCGAAGGATTCGTTGCGGAACGGCATGTGACGGGCATCCACGGCCTGGCAATGAGCGGCCGCACCCGGAAACTTGCGGTGAGCCGCGCGCTGCGTGCGCGCCGCCATATTGGGTGAAAGGTCCACCCCGATGGTGGATCCCTTGCCGTTGGCACGCACCAGTCGGCGGAACATCTCGCCACTCCCGGTAGCCACCTCCAATACCTTCATCCCGTTGCGCACACCAGACGCCTCCAGGGCGCAGCGGTGGGCGCGCGAATGGAACAGCATGGTGGACACGGGATACACCGCCGCCAGGCGGTCGTAAACGCGGCGCGTTCTTTCCGCCAGCGTACTCGGCAGGCCGTTTACGGGCCACGCGCTCAGGGACTCTTCCAGTCTGGTCAAAGCTTCTCCTCTATCGCTTCTGTGCACCCTGTGGGTTTTCACGAGACCGCCGCCAGGGTGCTTTGCAGTTCGGGTACCTCAATCTGAATCCTGGTGCCTTTGCCGGGCTGGCTGTCGATCCACATGCGGTAAGCGTTGCCGAACAGCACCTTCAGCCGCTCGTTGACGTTGCTGACGCCGATTCCCCGGTCCAGCAGGGTGGCCAGTTTGGCCTCGGGGATACCCACGCCGTCGTCTTCCACCAACAGGTGGAGGCGCGATTCGCTGCGGCGGCAATGTATGCGGATGGTCCCTCCCTCCACCTTGTTACTCAATCCGTGCTTGATCGAATTCTCCACCAGCGGCTGCAGCAACATGCTGGGGACCAACATATCCAGCGTATCGTCCGCCACGTCTTTCTCAAAGCGCAATTTGTCGCCGAAGCGGATCACTTCTATCGAGAGATAATCTTCAATGAAACTCAATTCGTCCCGCAGGGCACTGAAGTTTTCATGTTTGCGCAAGAGCCGGCGCAGCACCTTGGAAAGTTTGACGACCATGGCGCGCGCCTGGTTGGGGTCTGTGCGGATCAGCGAAGAAACCGAATTCAGCGTGTTGAACAGAAAGTGCGGGTTGATCTGGCTGGCCAGCGCCGCGAGGCGCGCTTCCACCAGCAGGCGCGACTGCTCCTCCAGCTTTNNGCGGGATGGTTACGGCGAATAGCGTGGTGGCATAAAGCAGTGCGATCGCCAGCGGCGGGACTGAGGAACCCCAGTGGTCCGCCAGGAAGAAGACTTCGTTGTGGGCATGCGAAAAGCGGCTCAACTGGTGCCGCAAAAACTCCGCGAACAGAATGCCGGCGCCGAAAAGCAGGTGAAACGCGGTGCGGCGGTAGTTGCGGCTCTCTTTGAAAAAACGCAGAATGTTCAGGTCCAGAAACGGCGAAAATCGCCAGATGTCTTCCGGGTCGGTTGCCAGGTCGCGCAAGAGCCCACCCAGCACCCCTACGCCCGCCAGCAGCGGCGTGGAAAGATGCTCGTGTGGGAATATGACGGCCGGCAGGGAGATCAGGATGCCCGACAGCAGGCCCGATACGTACCCTCCCAGAATCCCCGCCAGCAAGCTCCCTTCCAGTCCCAGGTCGGCGGCGTAATAGGCGGGTCTGGCCACCCTGGTGGCCACGCTGACGGCGAACACCAGGGACAGCACGAGCGCCAGCGCGAGCCGCTGATTGAGCGTGCGGTTCTCCCGCATCAGCATGGATTTAAAGCGATTCGACCGCGCCAGGATGCTGGCAATCGAGGCCACTACGCCGAGCTTTACCAGGAGCGAGAAGTAGATTTCCAGCATTCAGTGCCGGAAGCCATTATAATAAAAGGAGTAAGGTTCCCAATAGCCTGGCATGAACAATTCCTCTGCGCTGCGGCTCGAAAAAGTGGCCGAAGCGGAATTTCCTACGCAGTTCGGACTCTTCCGGATCTACGGTTTTGAGGGCGGAATCGTCAACGGCAACGGTGCGCGCGTCGAAGAAGCGGTGGTGCTGAAGATGGGCGAACTGGCCGGGGACCCGGCGCCGCTGGTGCGCATCCACTCGCAGTGCCTCACCGGCGACGTGTTCCACAGTCTGCGCTGCGATTGCCGCGCGCAACTGGAGATTGCCCTGAAGAGCATCGCCGAAGAGGGCCGCGGCCTACTGATCTACGAACACCAGGAAGGGCGCGGAATCGGCCTGTTGAACAAACTGCGCGCTTACGAATTGCAGGACCAGGGGGCCGATACCGTGGAGGCCAACGAACGTCTGGGGTTCGATTCCGACCTGCGCAGCTATGCGCTGCCGGGCGCGATTCTGCAATTCTTCGGCTTGCAGGCAGTGCGTCTGCTCTCCAACAATCCCGAAAAGGTGGAGGCCGTCGAGAACGCCGGCGTGCGTGTGACCGAGCGCGTCCCCTGCGTGGCGGACGTTCTGGATACGCGCGAAGCTTACCTCCGCACCAAGCGCGAACGCATGGGGCACCTGCTGTAGGCGGTAACGCCGGCCCAGCGGTCCGAGTGACAGGGGCGCGACCGAGTGAACCGGGACGGCCATGTCCGGGTTCGAGCCCGTCGTCCCTGCCATTCCTTTTCAAATCACTTCCGATCTTTCGACCATCCATACTTTGGGCGTACCTTCGCCAGTGCCACATTAGCTTAGTCGTCGATTTCCCAAATACGCTAATGTATCGACGCCCCCGACCGCAGTGCGGGAAGCATGCGGGTTTAGGGTCAGACCGCTCTGTCCACGACGGCGCAAAAGCGGCGCCGCGGGACAGACAGGTCTGACCCGCGGTGCACGCGTTCGCCCCAGAATACGTTGTCGTATTTATGAAACCGTGTACTTAGCTACGAACTTACTTAGGCATAACAGGGCCCTTAATGTATGTTGATCGTTGTTCTCATCACGCATCAGGCTACGCGCAGTCTAGCGGCGGCTCGCGACTTGGGTCTCGCCTTGACGGTAATTTCGACATCGCGGCCGAGTAGTACCAGTAAGCGCATCAAGCGTTCGATCGAAAATCCGGGCAGTTTGCCCTGCTTGAGCGCCGAGATTTTGGGCTGGTCTATCCCGAGGATCGCAGCCGCCTGGCTCTGCGTGAGTCGCCGCCGGTGGATCTCCGCGATGATCCTCGCGGCCAGTTCGGCTTTCGCCAGCAGATCGTCAGCATAGTGGAAGGTTTTAGGTCAGCGAACACGTTTCTGGAACTCGGCATAAATTCTCGATTAGGCATCTTCCCTCTCCTCACTTTCCGGCCAGCTTCCGCGCCAGTTGTAGCCGCTGCCGGATCAGATCCAATTCCCGTTGCGGGGTCGCGATTCCGGAGGTTGCCTTCTTCTGGAAGGCGTGAAGCACGTAAATCGCTTCCCCAAGTTGCGCAACGTATACCCCCGATATGTACCGCCCGGATCATCCGCTCGCACCTGCCAGACCCTCTCCGCGAAGCCTTGTAACATCTTGCCGCTTTCGTGCTTCTGCCCGATCTGTGCTTGGTACAACGCGAAACCGGGCTTGTGCCGAACCGCGGGCGGGAAGCCCGCCAGTCGAACGAGCGAGTCGACAAGCCAAATCAGCTTGCGCGATTGTTCGGGCGGCTC
>OKRF01000071.1:0-10910 GCA_900290315.1 Candidatus Sulfopaludibacter sp. SbA3
GACCGTCCAGCCACCCGCGAGAGGGCTAGATATTTTTTACGCCGAGTTTTGCAAGTCGTTCACTGGACTCATGGCTAAGCAAGGACGCAGTGGAACCTCTCATCAAGTTGGCAGTCGCTCGGTGGACTCTTCCCCGGGGACGGACGGCGGGCTGTAGTGCCTAACGGCTCAAATCCGGCCATCATCTACCTGAAGAGATTCAAGAAGTCCCGCCTCGCATCAGAGTACCGTTGAAAGGCGTTTTGCTCGGCCGCTTGCTGCCTCAGGACAATCTCCCGTTCCTCCCGTGAGAACACGAGAGGAATCCTGATCGCCTGTTTGGTTCGTTCCAGTTCGGCAATGTAGTCTTCAAGAACTTGAATCAATTCAAATTTCTTGTTAGCCCGTGCGTCTTCAGCGTCCATGCGATCAGTCTATCATCGGGGAAGGTAGTAGGTGGTAGGAGAGGAACAATAAGGGCAACCCTGAAGTGCGAGTAACCCGTCAGTGGCTACGATGGCATTTCCCAGACCCGTAATATACCCGTCAACAAAAGATGCCCGCTGAATAGCGTCAGCGCGGTCTTTCTCATTGTTGAACTGCTTCGGCGCGATGGCCTTCATGTAATCGCCGTAGCTCATGCCGCCCGATTGTGCCGATGCTGGCAGGGCGACTACGAACAGCACCAGAATTATCTCAATTCGTCCCATGGCTGTCCTCCCACTCTCCCCAATCGTCAATTTCGGGTTGAGTGAATTTTCGGCCGCATTTTGGGCACTCAGCAGAATCTTGGACGCCGATGGTGTTATGGCCACCTACACGAACCGTACCTTCAACCGCGTTCTGTTCCACGAAGACGGCTTCGCCGCATGTCGGGCATTCGAGTTTAAGTCGCATAGTGAACGTACCCCTTGTGTCGCATCTTACCCCTTTTGGGAATCGTTTGTCGGCGGTTCTCTGCTGTACCAAGAGGCAGCGCCGTAAGTCCGCCACTTTGGCGTTGAGCGACCACTAGGCACAGCAAGCAGGAAGCTGTACCCTGTTGGCTGCGTTCCGGCCTGAATGGAATGGTCGATGATAGATATACAGTGGCTGGGACGGTAAACGGCATTAGCGGAAAGTAGAGCCCTCCCTTAAGTGGCTCTTTGTGGGAATGCGAAACAGCCCGGAATGGAATGAAACGCTGATCGCCGCTGCTAGCGTCAGACACCCACTTTCGCACATGCCGCGTACCCACCGATCACCAAGTACTCAACTTCGTTCGAGTTTAACAACCTCAAAAACTCTTTGAAGTCGGGTGGTAGCTGGATCGTAGCCATAGATGATCTGGCGCATCAGTTCGAGCGCCTCCATGCGTTCCTGGGGGGTCTTCGTGCGCCAGTATTCCATTTCCTCCCGGTCATTGTTCAGCGGCCCGATCTGAAACGCTGAGCGATCCAACCGGGCGGCATCCACCGCGTTCATGGCTCCATTGTACGCCGCGCCATCCGTGCCGTGACGATCGCCTGCCCCACGTGCCTCTGGGTGTGCTCGGCGATGTGGGTCAACAGGCCGATGACCGTGGTAGGCAGGCGTTTGCGGCCGACCCAGCGGGGGTCCGCCAGCGTGCCCGGGTCGATGGCGCGGACCACGGCCTCGGCGTCGCGGAACGTGCTGTCGATCGCGGTCAGGAGTTCGTCCCGGTCGGCGCCGGGCTCCTTTTCCGAGCGCAGGGCTTCCATTTGAGCAGGAGTCAGTTCCCTTCCCTGCAGGTACGCCATCAGCCTTTCGGTGCTTCCGGCGATGTGGCGAAGGTGGAAGCCCAGGGTTCCGAATCCCGGTGGGGCGGACCAAATCTGGTCAGCGGTGAGCGCTTCCGTGCAGGCGGCCAGATCTTCGCGCGCTTGCTGGAACGAAGCCAAAAGCGGCGCCAATAGGGGACTTACTCCGGGGATAGGACCGCGCAGCCAGGGTTCTTCCATATTGCTGATTGTAGAGGCTTTCTACAGCTTTTTCACCCAATTGGGTGAGCCAAATTGCACTCTTGCCCCATCTTCGACCCGATTTGTCCAGATTTCAGGCTGCCCGGGCTGTGGCATCTGGATTGCAAAGAGTGTTAACCGGATAAAGATACTCCTTATACCGATTATATGCAACTAACACGCGCCGCCGATTATGCTGTCCGGGTGATGATTCATCTGGCCGGACTGCCGCTGGGCTCCCGGGCCAGCCGCGCCAACCTCGCCGATGCGGCCGAATGCCCCGAGCAGTTCCTCTCCAAGGTGCTGCAAAGCCTCACGCGCGCGGGACTGGTGATTTCTCACCGCGGAAACACCGGGGGGTTTGAACTCCCCGAGGTGCACCGTCAGGCCTCGCTGCTGCAAGTGGTGGAAGCCATCGAAGGACCCATGCGGCTGAATGTCTGCCTGACCAGCAGCGCGGCGTGCAGCCGGCAGGGTTGGTGCCCCGCGCATCCGGTCTGGGTGCGGGCGCAACAGGCCATGGCCAACGTGTTGGCCAATGCCTGCATCGGGGAACTGTCTCAAGAGGCTCTCGCGAACCGATGGAACTGACGTGGATCGCGGTCATCGCCAGCGTTTGCATGGCGCTGGCCGCGGTGTGCGTCTTTGTCTACGCGGTGAAAAAAGACTACTTCCACAACATTGAGGATGCCAAGTACCAGGTCTTCTGGAGCGATTTGGAGGAGAAGGGCAATGGCAAAAACAACCAAGGATCACGATGAGCACATGCCGCGCCGGCGGATGCTGACGTGGCTCTCCAGCGTAGGGTTATTCGGTTCGGCCGCGTTGGCAGCGGTCTCGAACCTCGTGTTCTTCAAGCCGCGGGTGACTTACAGCCCCAGCGCCCGGTTCAGCATCGGCAAGCCGGACGATTTTCCGTCGGGCACGCGCATTTCGCGCGACGTCGAACGCGTCTGCATCGTGCGAGAGGGCAATCGTCTGGCCGCCATTTCCACCACCTGCACGCATCTGGGCTGCATCGTGGGTATCTCGGACACGGGGTTTTCGTGCCCCTGCCACGGCTCGCGGTATGACCAGGATGGCAATGTGACAGGCGGTCCGGCGCCCAAGCCGCTGCCATGGTTCAAGGTCACGCTCGCGCCCAACGGCGAGATTGAGGTCGACAAGAATACGCCGGTCGAACCGGGGACTTACTTCACGGTATGAGCACGCAGACGCAAGAAAAGGGCGCGCCAGCCACCGGAGTGTGGACCGCCCTGAGGGAGTTGCCCTCCAATGTCTGGAGTTCGGTATTTCGCAATCCCGTCCCCTCCACGGACCTGGAGCGGGCCTCCACCAGTTTCACCAACTTCTTCCTGCACATCCACCCGGTGAAGGTCAACCGTCACACGCTGAAGCCCTCGTACACCCTGGGGCTCGGGCTGATGTCCACCTTCCTGTTCTTCATCCTGGTGACCACGGGCATTCTGCTGATGTTCTACTACGTACCCTCCACCACGCAGGCGTACGACCGCATGCTGGACCTGCGCGGCACGGTGGCGTTCGGCATTTTCCTCCGCAACATGCATCGCTGGAGCGCACACGGCATGGTGGCGGTGGTGTTTTTGCATATGTGCCGCGTGTTCCTCACCGGCGCGTACAAGAAGCCGCGCGAATTCAACTGGGTGATTGGGGTGCTGCTGCTGCTGGTCACGCTGTTCCTCAGCTTCACCGGTTATCTGCTGCCATGGGACCAACTGGCGTTCTGGGCGATCACGGTAGGGACGTCGATTGCGGGATACGCTCCGCTGATCGGCAAGCAGATGCAGTTTGTGCTGCTGGGCGATACCACGGTGGGACAGGAGGCGCTGCTGCGCTTTTATGTGCTGCACGTGGCGGTGCTGCCGGCGGTGCTAGTGACTCTGGTGGGAGTGCACTTCTGGCGCATTCGGAAGGACGGCGGACTCTCGCGACCGGAAAGTGCCGCTGCTGGGGACCGCTCCCTCACGGGCGCGGCTCCGATCGGTCCGAGCCGCGACCGTAAGGGAGCGGTCAGAGTGTACGGGCTGCAGGGATTCGTTCGCGGGCCGTTCACTAAGGTGGGCAACACCTCGGAGGACTCGGTGTTCAGTTGGCCCAACCTTCTGATGGCGGAGCTGTTCGTCTTCGTCCTGACGGTGTCTGTGATCCTGGTGGTCTCGCTACTGTTCAACGCTCCGCTGGAGCAGCCGGTGAATGTGATGCATCCGCCGAACCCGGCGAAGGCGCCGTGGTACTTCCTGGGGCTGCAGGAAATGGTGAGCTACTCGGCGTTCTGGGGCGGCATCGGAATCCCCGGACTGATGGCGGCGCTGCTGCTGGCGGTACCTTACATCGACCGGAGCCCCGGAGGCGTGGGCCGCTGGTTTGCGCGCGAGCGGCTGCTGGCCAATACGCTGTTCCTCACCATGGTCACGCTGAATGTGATCTTCATCATCATCGGCACGTTCTTCCGCGGGCCGAACTGGACCTTCGTTTCCCCATTCTGAGAAAGGACTGAAACGGATGCGACTACCACTGGCAATTGCAAGCTTCGTAGTGCTGATCGTACACGGCCTGGTGTTCTACCAGCAGTTCTTTCACCGCTGGGAAAGGCACCAGACGGCCTACTTCGAACAGGCGCGCGGCATGTCGAAGAACGAGCGCGAGCGCGCCGAACTGGAAGCCCGGTCGCCGGCCATCGAGCAGGTGATCGTGACCAGCTTCGGCGATACGCGCGTGGACCGCTGCACCACCTGCCNNAAGACTCACCCCTACTCCGCCGCGATGGGCGACGTTTTCCGCAACGGACGTTGGGAGCGCCGCCATAAGTTCTCCGACTTCGGCTGCACGGTGTGCCACGATGGCCAGGGCCGCGGACTGGACAACTTCCACAGCCACGGAGAGGACGAATTCTGGCCCGATCCGCTGCTGGGCTTCGTGACGCAAGCCACCTGGCGCAAGGATTTCGCTCCGCACCTGAAGGGCAAGGAATACATGGAAGCCAACTGCGCGCAGTGCCACACGCAGGAGGATTTCGCCGGAACGCCCAACGTCAATCGAGGCCACAAGCTATTCTATGCCATGAACTGCTACGGCTGCCACAAAATCGACGGCATGAGCGAAGGCACACTCGGCCCGGACCTGACTGAGGCCGGTAAGAAGTTCAAGATCGATTACTTGTGGGAGTCGATTGTGGAGCCGCGGGCCAATCTGGCCACCAGCTTCATGCCCAAGTTCAACCTGAACGATGAGGATGTGCGGGCTCTGGTGATTTTCCTGAAGAGCCGGCGCGGCGTCAACTTCGCCGAGACTTCGCTGGACCGCTACAAAGCGCACGTGGCGAATGTGGCCGTCGTGATTCCGCCCGGCACGGCAAATGAGAAGGCCGGCGAGCAACTGCTGAACGACCGCGCCTGCACCGCCTGCCACAAACTGCGCGACCGCGATGGCGGCATCGCCCCCGACCTCAGCTACGAAGGGCTGATCCGCGACGACGCCTGGCTGCTGGAGCACTTCAAGAGTCCGCGCTCGCGCATTCCCGATTCCATCATGCCCAGCTTCCGCTTCCCGGCGGAAGATTTCGAACGGCTGTCCACGTACCTGGCGAGTCTGAAAACGCCTCCCCCGGCTCTGACTCCCGCGGAAACCTACGGGGCTCTTTGCGAGCGCTGCCACGGCGAAAAGGGCGATGGCAACGGCAAAGTGGCGTGGTACATCGACCCTTCACCACGCGATTTCACTAAAGAGGGCTTCATGAACTCCAAGCCGCACGCGCGCTTCCTGGATTCCATAAGGAACGGCGTGCCGGGCACCTCCATGCCGCCGTGGGGACACATCCTCACCGGCGATCAGCCCGAGGGCGTCCTCACCTACGTGCTGCAGACGTTCACCAAAGAGCTGGGCAAGGAGCCTAAACCGCGCCACGTACCGGACAGGAACCCGGTCGCAACGTCGGCGGCTTCCATCGCTCACGGTGAGCAGATATTCCTGCAGCGCTGCACCGGCTGCCATGGCCGCAAGGCCGATGGCAAAGGCCCCAACTCGATGGATATCATGCCGCACCCGCGCAACCTGCGCAATAGCTGGTTCGTGGATGCCACCAGTGACCGCCGCTTCTTCGAATCCATCCTCTATGGCGTGCAAGGCACGGCCATGCCGGCGTGGATCGACTACGGGTTCTCCCAGCAGGACGTGGGAGACATCCTCAACTTCATCCGCAGCCTCAATCCTCAGAAACCCAGGAGCCAGCAATATGCCAGAAACTAGCGGTCCGGCCGTGCAAGCCGCACCGGCACAAGGCGCCATCGCGCATACCGACACCACGGCCAAATGGTTCCTTGTGAGCGCCATCTCGTATTTCTTTATTGTGGGAATCATCGCCCTGACCATCGCGGCCAAGTTCTGCTGGCCGGAACTACTGGGCACGGTGCCGTACCTTTCGTATGGCCGGTTGCGGCCGCTGCATGTCAACGGCATGCTGTTCGGCTGGCTGCTGGCGGCCGATATCGGTCTCAGCCTGTACATTGTGCCGCGATTGTGCGGCGTGAAACTGTGGAGCGAGAAACTGGGCGTGGCCACGGCCCTGCTGTGGAACGTGATCATTCTGGGCGCGGTGGTGGCGCTGATGGGCGGCTACAACCAGGGCTTCGAATACGCCGAACTGCCGCTGCCGCTGGACGTCCTGGTGGTCATCGCGTGGGTGATGTACGCGATCAACGTGTTCGGCACCATCGCCACGCGCAAGTATCCACAGATGTACGTTTCGCTGTGGTACATCATGGGCACGGTGCTGTGGACGCCGTTCGTCTACATCACCGGCAACTTCGCCGTGGAGTTCACCACTGGCACCAACCAGGCCAACCTGAACTGGATGTATGTGCACAACGCGGTGGGCCTGATCTTCACGCCGGTGGGCCTCGCCATCGCTTACTACTTCATTCCACGATCTTCGAATACGCCGCTGTTCAGCCACCGGCTGAGCATGATCGGGTTCTGGTCGCTGGCCTTCGTATACGTGTGGACTGGCGCGCATCACATGATTCACGGCCCCATTTCGCAGTGGCTGCAAACCATCGCCATCTCGTTTTCGCTGCTGCTGCTGATTCCGGTGTGGGCGGTGGTGTACAACTTCTTCGCCACCATGAAGGGACAGTGGTATCAACTGCGCGACAACGTCTCGCTGAAGTTTCTCATGTCAGGCACGGTGTTCTATCTGCTGACCTGCTTTCAGGGGCCCATGCACAGCCTGCGCAGCGTGAACGCCATCGTTTCCAAAACGGACTGGATTCCCGGGCACGCTCACATGGCGCTGTTGGGATGCTTCAGCTTCTTCGCGGTGGCCGGCACGTACTACATTGTGCCGCGGATGTGGAACACCAAGCTGTATAGTGACGCGCTGGCCAACTGGAGTTTCTGGCTGATCATGATTGGCGGCCTGGGGTTCTTCGTGACGCTGTGGCTGGGCGGCTTCTGGCAGGGCTGGCAGTGGAACAATCCGGCCATTCCGTTCATCGATACGGTGGTGGCGCTCAAGCCGGTCTGGCTGGTGCGCTTCTTCTCCGGAACTTTGATTTTCAGCGGCATCGTAGCTTTCGCCTACAACGTGATGGCGACGGTGGTCGGGAGGCGCGAGTATGCTCAGTAAAGCCGACAACAGCGCGGGGTTCGCAGTGGCCGCGGCGCTGGTTCTGTTCTTCGTGGGAGGACTGATCACCACGGTGGTGCCGCCCCTCGTCGACAAGACCTGGGGACGCCCGTTCGAGAATCACGACCCCTCCAAAGGTCCCACGGGCAAACTGCTGCCTTATACCGAACTCCAATTGAAGGGTCGCGCCATCTATGTGCGCGAGGGCTGCTGGTATTGTCATACGCAGCAGACGCGCACGCTGGTGGCGGACACCAAGCGGAGCGGATGGAAGGGCGTGGATTCGCCGGTCTCCACACCGGACGAGTTCGTTTACGACAGCCCGCATATGTTCGGCACCAAGCGGACGGGTCCGGACCTTTCGCGAGTGGGCGGCAAGTACGATACGCAATGGCACCGCACGCACCTGCGCAATCCGCGCGACCTGGTGCCCGGTTCGGTGATGCCGACCTTCCCGTGGATCGCCAACAACGATCAGGAATTCAACGCGCTAGTGGCCTACTTGCAGACATTGGGGCGCGCCAAAGACTGGCGCCCGGATAAGGACTACGAGAAATGAGCGACTATACCTGGCCGAGCGTTTATTTCGCATACCTGTTTTTCACCATTTCGCTGGTGCTGGCGGTCTATTTCTTCGTCCGGAGCTTGAAGGACGGTTACTGGAATAAAGAGAGCGAGAGCATCAAGTACCAGGTGTTTGAGAATGACAGCTCCCTAACGGTCGCGGCTCCGACGTGCTTTCCGAGCCGCGACCGTAAGGAAGCGGACAGTGGACAAGGAAAGAACCATGGAACCGATCAAAGCAAAACTTAAGGACTACGCCGGCGGCTGGATCCAGGAGCGCGAGGGCACGGAAGTTCCCGCGTTCCTGAAACTGGCCTATATCGTGATCGCGGCTAGCGCGTGTGCGTACTTCCTGATCTACATGTACGGGGAGACCTCGCATCCCGACCGGGGCTCGCTGGTGCGCGCCATGAATGCCGCAACGGAAGCCTCGGGCAGCCTGATGTACGCCATCGCCGCACTGATTGTGGTTTTCGGTGTCACTGTGGTGCTCTTCTCGTTCGGCAAGTCGCACGACTGAGGAACAGTCCATGCAGAATGGCTTCTACCAGGTCCGCGTACCGGATGCCACCGATTATTGGATCGAGATGGTGAAGTGCCGGCACGCCTGCCCCGTGCATACCGATGCCTGTGGATACGTGACGGCCATCGCCGAGGGCCGGTACGAAGAGGCATACCGGATCGCCCGGGCAACCAACCCTTTCGCGTCCATCTGCGGCCGCGTGTGCGGCGCGCCATGTGAAGCCAATTGCCGCCGCGGCGATGTGGACGCACCGGTCTCCATCCGGCCGCTCAAGCGTTTCGTCACCGAGCAGTTCGGTCCGGAGACCGGCGATTATGCGCGCTACCGCGAGGGCGCGAACGACCAGATGCTGCCGCCGAATCGCGGCAACTACGAGCGGATCGCGGTGGTGGGCGCTGGAGTCAGCGGCCTGACGGTGGCGCACGACCTGGCGAAGGTCGGCTACCAGGTAGCGGTGTTCGAGGCGGAGGCCGAACCGGGCGGCATGCTCACCGCCGGCGTACCGGTGTTTCGCCTGCCGCGCGAACTGGTGCGCCACGAGATCCAGGCGATTCTTTCTCTGGGCGTCGAGCTGAGGTGCAATCAGAAACTGGGGCGCGATTTCACCATTGCGAGCCTGCGCGCAGCGGGGTACGCGGCGATCTTCCTGGGCATCGGACTTCCCAAGGGCCGCAAGTTGAACCTGCCGGGGTCGGAAGCCGCGGGCGTGATCGACGGCATGGATTTTCTGCGCGCGTTCAACGCGGGCGCACCGCTTCCTCTGGGCAAACGTGTGATCGTGATTGGCGGCGGCAACGTGGCGTACGATGTGGCGCGCTCCGCGGTGCGCCCAAACGATGAGCACGTGGCGTACGATGTGGCCCGCTCGGCGCTGCGCATGAGCGCCGATAAAGAAGTCCACGTGGTGTGCCTGGAGAGCCGCGAGGAGATGCCCGCCGACGAACTGGAAGTGGAAGAGGGCGCCGAGGAAGGCATCCACCTGCACAATTCGCGGGGTCCGCGCGAGATTCTGCACCGGGACGGCCAACTCACCGGACTGCGTACGGTGAAATGCACGGCGGTGTTCGACGCGTCGCGCCGTTTCAACCCGAGCTTCGATGAATCGTTCGTGGAAGACATTCCCGCCGACAGCGTCATCTTCGCCATCGGGCAGACATCCGACCTCTCGTTTCTCCATCCGAAGGACGGCGTGGAGAGCGAGCGCGGCCTGATCAAGGTGAATCGCGAGACGTATCAGACGAGCGCGCCGGACGTGTTCGCCTGCGGCGATATCGCGCACGGTCCGCGGCTGTTCATCGACGCCATCGCCTCGGCGCAGATTGCGGCGCGGTCGATGCACGATTTTCTGCGGGGCACGCGTACAGACGTGGTGGTGCGCAAGAAATGGTCGCCTGCCTCGTACACCATGGCGGACGGCTGGAACGTGATAGAGCGCGAGCAGCCTCCCGCGCTGGAAGTAGAGCGGAGGGCCGCGTCGCTCGAGATCGTGGAAGCGGGCTACGCTAAGGAGGACGCTCGGCGGCAGGCGTCGCGGTGCCTGCGGTGCAACGTGAACACCGTCTTCGATACCGTGAAGTGCGTGGCGTGCAATGGGTGCGTGGACGTGTGCCCGGAGAATCTGATCGCGCTGGTGGGTCTCAGCAAGCTGGTGGAAGACGCCGCGTGGATGGAAAAGGCGGTGGAAGCATTCGGCGGCATCAGCGGTTACACGCCCGAGGAACTGGACGCCATGGCGGCGGTGATGATGAAGGATGAGACCACCTGCATCCGCTGCTCGCTCTGCGCCAGCCGCTGCCCCACGCAGGCAGTGGTGATGAAGCGCTTCGATTTCTACCGCGAATGCGTCAGCGTGGCCACGCGCAATCCCAAGGTGCTGTATGCGACGTAGGACAGACGATCGTTTTTTGTCGTCTGTGTCCTTCGACCCTTCGCGGCAACGACAGACGACGAAAAACGATCGTCTGTCCCACCCAGGTCCGTTAGCACCATGACGCCTCTTGAGTTCACGCTCGTCTTCACCCTGGGACTCGTCAGCAGCCTGCATTGTCTACAGATGTGCGGGCCGATCGTGATGGCATACAGCCTGTCCCTGGCCAACCCGCGGCGGATGCTGCTGGCGCATGCGGCCTACAATTCTGGCCGCATCCTGACGTACATGTTTCTCGGCGCGGTGGCCGGCGCCGTGGGGTCGGGAATCGGCATGCTGGGCCGCATGGCGGGACTGGCCGCCGGCGCGCGC
>OKRF01000071.1:10920-20692 GCA_900290315.1 Candidatus Sulfopaludibacter sp. SbA3
GAATCGGCATGCTGGGCCGCATGGCGGGACTGGCCGCCGGCGCGCGCATCGTCTCCGGAGCCGCCATGATCGTGGCCGGAATCCTCATGGTGCCATCGCTTCCCGGCACGGGACTGGTGAAGATCGGCCGCCCCCGTTTCTCGCAGGCGATCGGCCGCTGGATCGTAGCCCCGCGCGCTGGCGGCAAGTTCACCCTCGGACTGATGCTCGGCTTTCTTCCCTGCGGCCTCATCTATGCCGCGCTCTTGAAGGCCATGGAATCGGGAAGCGCGGTGGCCGGTGGCGTCACCATGCTGGCGTTCGGACTCGGCACCGCCGGCGCGCTGCTCGCCATGGGCGTGGCGTCATCGCTCGCGGGCACGCGCCTGGGACCGTGGAGCAACCGGATGGCCGCCATTTCGGTGATGCTCTTCGGCGCCATCCTGTTATGGCGGGGAATTGCCGCGAGGCCGATCTGCCATGGATAAAGGATCAAGCTGGCATCGCCTGCGCAAAGCCATCCACCTGGTCTGCTTCCTGGTGTTTCTGGCGCTGCCGTTCCTCAACGTGATCCGTGCCGATATTCCGCACCAGCGCTTCTACTTCTTCGGCTACGAACTCTGGATCAACGAATTCGCCATCATCTTTTTCGCACTCATGTTTCTGATGTTTCTGGTGGTGGCGTCCTCGGTCTTCTATGGCCGGGTCTATTGCGGATATCTCTGCCCGCAGATGATCTTCAGCGAAGCTTCGGTGGCGGTGGAGAGCTTCCTCCGGCGGCGCGTCGCCAAGAAGCTGATCGCCTGGAAGCCCGCGCGGCGCGAGCGCTTGGTGCGCGTGCTGTTCTATGCCGCCATGGCCATCGCTTCGGTATTCCTGGCCTTCCTGTTCATCGCCTACTTCGTGGAGCCGCGCGACCTGTTCCATCGCCTGGCTTCACTGGACATCCACACCGCGGCGGGCATCTCGGGCGCCGCCGTCACCATCCTGACGTTTCTGGATTTCAGCCTGGTGCGCCAGAAATTCTGCACCACGGTGTGCCCTTACGGGTACCTGCAG
The DNA here is from genome assembly GCA_900290315.1 of Candidatus Sulfopaludibacter sp. SbA3. Taxonomy (GTDB): domain Bacteria; phylum Acidobacteriota; class Terriglobia; order Bryobacterales; family Bryobacteraceae; genus Sulfopaludibacter. The sequence goes on from OKRF01000071.1 coordinate 11,959, forward strand.
GGCATGCTCGGCGATGGCGACACGCTGCTCGTGCACTATCGCGATGCGGAACACGCGTGCATCGAGTGCAAAAAGTGCGTGCGCATCTGCCCCATGGGTATCGATATTCGTGAGTCGCCGTTTCAGATCGAGTGCATCCACTGCGGGGAATGCATCGATGCCTGCGACGAAATTCTGGCGCGCCTGCACAAGCCCGGGCTGATTCACTACACCTGGGGCGAAAAGGGCGAACGCCTCAACGACCCGGGCCCGCGCCCCTGGTATCGCCGGATCGGCCTGCGCGACCCCAAACGCGTGGTGGTGCTGCTGGTGCTCACCTTCTACGCCGCGGGCCTGCTGGCGGCCTTCTCTATGCGCCACGCCGTGCTGGTGCGCATCGCTCCCATCCGCGCCACGCTGTATCGCGTGGATGCCGCCGGAAGGGTGTTCAATCGATTCCGCTATAGCGTTTCGAATCGTGGACACGCTCCCACCGCGGTGATCCTGTCTATCCAGCACCTGCCCGGCGCGACTCTGGCGATGGAGCCCAATCCCATCCCTGTGGCTGCCGGACAAACGGCGCAGGGCGAGTTCGAAATTTCCGCGCCGCCGCATTCGCAATCGGCCCTGGTCAGCCACTTCACCATTGAAACCAGCACCGTTCCCGACCAGGCAAGGGACACCTTCCCCATGACATTCCTCGCACCACCCGAAAGGCAAGCGCCATGAAGAAATCGCAGCCCGTGCCCGTATTGATTCCGTTTCTGGTCCTGGTCTCCGCCATCTTTATCGGCATCCTGATCTACGCCTACGTGGAGACCAAGAAGGCCAACCCGCAGATGATCGAAGTGGGACGGGCCGCGCGACCACTCCCTGACGGTCATGGCTCGGATCGGAGCCGCGACCGTAAGGGAGCGGTGCGCGCTACCAACGTATGACCTGTTCCCTCTGCGGCCTGGATTCCGGAGCTTCGGCGTTCTGCTGCGCAGGGTGCGAGAATGTGTACGCGATTTTGCTGGAGAGCGGTGTCCTGGCGTCCGGCCAGAACTTTCGCGAGAGCGAAGTCTACCTGCAGAGTCTGAAACTCGGGCTCATCAGCAACCGCGCCAATCCCCTCCCCGCCATCCCGGCCGATGCCAAAACCCGTGAGGCGGTGTATCGCTTGAGCGGCTTGTGGTGCACCTCTTGCGGCTGGCTGATCGAGCACGCCCTCACGCGCATTCGCGGGGTGGCCTCTGCCGAAGTGATGTTCGCGTCGGACCTTCTGCGCGTCCGCTACTGCCCGCAGTATCTTCCGGCGGACCGGATTGCCGCTGGCGTGGAAGCGTTGGGCTACCGCGCGGCGGAGTATCCCGGCAACAACGTGGCGGCCGATTCCGAGCGCAAAGACCTGCTGCTGCGCCTGGGCATCGCGGCGTTTCTCTCCATGAACGTGATGATGTTCAGCCTGGTGGTGTACACCAGCTACTTCCAGAAGATCGGCACCAGTTTCGCGCACTACATTCCGTTTCTGCTGATGGTGCTGGCGACCCCTTCGGTGTTCTACTGCGCCGCCCCCATTCTGCGCATCGCAGCCAACGGACTGCGTCTGGGCGTGCTGCGCATGGAATCGCTGCTCGCCATGGGCATCCTGATGGCGTACGGCTACAGCGTCGTCCTGACCTTCTCCGGCAACGATCACGTGTATTTCGATACCGCTTGCGCCATCGTGACCCTTGTGCTCACCGGCAAGACCATCGAACGCGCCGCGAAGGAGAAGACCGCGCGGGCCATCGCGCTGCTCTACGGTCTGATGCCCAATAAGGCGCGCATAATGGTGGACGGACGGGAGCGCTTCGTCTCTATTGACGCGCTGCACGCCGGCGGCCTTTTCCGGGTGAAGTCCGGCGAGCGCATTCCCGCCGATGGCATCGTGCGGGAAGGCCGCTCGCACGCCGATGAATCTGTCCTCACGGGCGAATCGGCGCCCCGTGCGAAGGGGCCCGGCGACGCCGTGGTGGGCGGCAGCATCAACGTGGGCGGCGTGCTGGAAATTGAAGCCACGCGAGTGGGATCTGAGAGCACGCTGGCGCGCATTGTCCAGACGGTGGAGCGTGCGGCCGCCAGCCGTACGGACGTGGAACACTCGGTGGATCGCGTGGCGCGGCTGTTCATTCCGGTGGTGCTGGCGGTAGCGGTGCTCACGTGCCTGGGCTGGCAATATCGCACCGGCAGCATCGCCGAAGCGCTGATGCACGCCATCGCGGTTCTGGTGATCGCCTGCCCCTGCGCGTTGGGGATCGCGACCCCGCTGGCGCTCACCGCGGCGGTGGCGGCGGCGTCACACCGCGGCATCCTGGTGCGCGATACGCGCGTGCTGGAGGCGATCCGGAAAGTCGACGTGGTGGTGCTCGATAAGACCGGCACCGCGACCTTGGGCGAGTTCCGGGTGCTGGAATGCACCGGCGACACCAGCCGCATGCAGGAACTGGCGGCCATCGAAGCGTTTTCGGAGCATCCGATCGCGAAGGCGGTGGTGGAACACGCGAAGACCACTCCCTCACGGTCGTGGCTCGGATCCGAGCCGGGCCCAGAGGGCACCCCGTCAGCAAGCGGTCCTTCCGTCAAAGACGTCTGCCTTCACGCCGGCATGGGCATCAGCGGCGTGATCGGGGGAACGCGATACTTCATCGGCAACAGCAAGCTGGCGGCGGCCTTTGATGCGGCAGCGGAAAGCGGCCCCGGTGTGTGGTTCGGGTGGGACGGCGCGGTGCGCGGCTCCATAACATTTGGGGACCGCGTCCGGCCGGATGCCGCGGCGCTGTGCGCGAGCCTGCGACGGCGCGGCATCCGCACCCTGCTGCTCTCCGGCGATTCGCGCGCCGCCACCGAAGCCATCGCCGCCGAGATCGGCGCCGACGAGTGGCACGCGGAGGCGACTCCCGAAGAGAAGCTGGAAACTCTGCGGGCGCTGCAGCAAAGCGGGGCCGTGGTGGCGATGGTGGGCGACGGCGTGAACGACGCACCCAGCCTGGCCCAGAGCGACCTGGGGATCGCGCTGGGCTCCGGCGCCGATATCGCCATGCAGGCCGCCCCGCTGGTGCTGATGGGCACGTCCCTGGCTGGTGTCATCGAGACGCTGGACGTGGCCCAGCGCGCTTTCCGCATCGTGCGGCAGAATCTGTTCTGGGCGTTCGCCTATAACGCGGCGGGCATCACGCTGGCGATTACGGGCGTGCTGAACCCCATACTCGCCGCAGCAGCGATGGTGCTTTCGAGTCTGTCGGTGATTGGGAATTCGCGGCGTCTGTCGTAAGGTGGCCGGTGGCCTGCCGCTGCTTCCACGTCATCCAACGCGCCGAGAGCCACACCATCAACACCACCACCAACGCCGTCGCCAGCGCAGCCTGCCAGGCGCTCATGGCGCGCTTGATGGGCGCGGATAGGATGCCGTAGACCATCATCACGTGCACCCAATAGACCATCAGGGAGTTCTTCCCCAGGCACTGCATCCAGCTCCAGGCGGGGCCGGCGGCGTAGTCGGTCCACAAGTATGCGCCCGCCATCATGAGCAGGGAAACGCCCACGCGAATCAGGATGAGGGTCGGGTTGTTCAGCCAGAAATCGCTCTTGGGGTAGATGGAATACGGAATGTTCGAAAGATATTGCGCCACCAGAATCAGCCCGAGTCCGATCAGCACGCTCCACTGCATCACGCGTTCGAAGCGCTCTTCCGGAGTGCGTTTCACGATGGTGCCCACCGCCAGTCCGAAGGCCGAGTAAGCGGCGCAGGGGAAGAACGGGAAGCGGTTGTGCGCCGCCACCGGCACCAGGTATTCCTGCAGCAGCGCCGGCTTGCCGGCCCAGTTCAGGTTGCTCATCACGGGCGCCAGCGCGGCAATCGCCAACCCCGCGGCCAGGGCATACCGTGCGCGATTCCTGGCGTCGAACACGGCCAATGCGCTGAGCGCCATCAGCGCCGCCGCCATGCAGTTGAGGATGTCCACTTTCAGCATCTCCTGCATGGTGCCCTTGGGAAAACTGAGCAGCCAGTTGCTGAAGCGGAACAGGAACGCCAACAACAGAATATAGCCGGCGCGTTTCAGCGAAATCAGCCAGCGGCGCAGCAGTGCTGGCTCGCGCCGCTCCAGGCTATCCATCTGGAAGGCCATCGTCATGCCGGCCATGAAGAGGAAAAGGGGCGCCGCCATGCCGCCCACGAATTGCGAGAGCACGTAGGGGCCGCCGTCGCGGATATCCAGGCGCGCGTAGGAGTTGAACGTGTGGCACTGGATCATGATGACTACGGCGAGTCCACGCATCCAGTCCAAAAAAGGAAATCGCTTCACAAAACGGATTGGCGCTCCGTCCACCCATGATAGCGGAATACTATGGAAGCTGAGTTCGAAAAATGCACCTGTCCCCTTTTCTCGCCCAGTTTCCGGTGGTCACTCTGTTTGGTGTGATCGGCATCGGGTATCTGTTGGGCCAGGTGCGGATCTTCGGGTTCCGGCTGGGCGTCTCGGGAGTGCTGTTCGCTGGGCTGGCGGCGGGGGCGCTCGGGCCGGATATTGCGCTGCCCTCCATCGTTTCCACGGTGGGGCTGATCCTGTTCATCTACAGCATCGGAATCCAGTTTGGCCCCACGTTCGTCAACCCGTTCCGGCGCGCGGGATATCGCGACAACCTCTTCTGCATAGCCATGCTGGTGTTTGGCGCGGGGATCGCAATTCTGGTGGCGATGTGGCATGGGCTGCCCGGTCCCACGCTGGCCGGGCTGTTTTCCGGCGCGCTCACCAACGCCCCGGCCTTGGCCGCGGCCCAGGAAGTACTGCGCGACAATCGCCTGGGCCCGCCGGATGGTCCGGTGATCGCCTTCGGGATCGCGTACCCGTTTGGCGTGCTGGGCGTGATGCTGAGCATGCAGCTCTACCGCACCGTGTTCCGCATCCAGCCTGAACCGGCGGCGCCGTCCGACCCCATCGAGGTTCACGATTTCGTGGTGCGTAATCCCGGCGTCACCGGGCAGCCGCTAGCCGAGGTGTTGCGCCTGCACACCGACCTGGGATTCGTGGTGAGCCGCATCCGCCACCAGGACCGCACCACGCTGGCCACCGCCGAGTCGCGCCTGGCTCTGGGCGATATCGTGGCCGTGGTGGGCAATCCGCCCGCCCTGGAGCGCGCTCATCACATCTTCGGTGAGCCCTCCGGCGTGCACATCGAGCGCGACCGCAGCGTGCTGGACTATCGCCGCGTGTTCGTCTCCAGCCCGGAGATCGTGGGCAAGCGCATCGGCGATCTGGAGCTACAGGAAAAGCTGAGCGCCACCATCACGCGGCTGCGGCGCGGCGACGTGGATATCGTCCCCACTTCGCACACCAGGTTGAGCTTCGGCGATCGCGTGCGGGTGCTTACTGCGCCGGCGAACTTCGATGCCGTCGCGAAGTTCTTTGGCGATTCCATCCGCGGCACCGCCGAAACAGACTTCGGCTCGGTTGGTTTGGGGATGACCCTCGGCGTGATTCTGGGCTTGATCCCGTTGCCCCTGCCCGGCGGAACGCTGCTGCGCCTGGGTCTGGCGGGCGGTCCGCTGATCGCCGGCCTGGTGCTGGGCAGACTGGAACGAACCGGCCCTATCACGTGGACCATTCCGCTGAGCGCCAACCTGACGCTGCGGCAAATCGGCCTGGTCCTGTTTCAGGCCGGCGTGGGCACGCGTGCGGGCTTCGGCTTCGCGCAGACGTTGCGCACCAGCGGCATTGCCATGATCGCGGCGGGCGCCGTGATCACCGCGGGCGTAGCACTCGCCAGCCTGATCGTGGGGCACCGATTGCTGAAGCTGCCCTTTGACGCCGTCATGGGGCTCACCTGCGCCATCCACACCGAACCGGCCAGCCTGTCCTTCGCCAGCCTGGTTTCCAGCTCGGATGCGCCGCAGGCATCGTACGCCCGCGTGTTCCCGGTCTGCACCATCGCCAAGATCGTGCTGGCGCAACTGCTGGTCACCTGGAAGTGATGCCCAGGCGATTCTTGAGCTCGCTGGCGCGCTCGCGGGCCACCTGCAGTTCGGTCCCCTTGGCGTCTTTCAAGCGGACCAGGTAGCGCCCGCCGAACCACGCGTCCACCTCCTTGGCCCAGGCCAGGTTGAGCAGAGAGGAGCGATGAATGCGGCAGAAAGAGCGCGGGTCCAGCTTCTCTTCCAATTCGGCGATGGTGTGGTCCACCACGTAGTTCTTGCTTTCGGTGGCGGCGTAGGTCAGCTTGTCGTGCGCAAAAAAGTAGGCCACGGTGGCGAGTTCCAGAATGTGGATGCGGTCGCCCACACGCGAGGCGATGCGCTCTGGAAATTCGGCCGGCGCACTCTTGAGGGCGCCGGAGAGCTGTGCCAGCAGCGTTTTCCATTCGGGCGCCGGCTCGGCGGAGCGGCGCAGGCGTTCGGCTTTGTCCAGGGCGCGCGCCAGTTGGCGCTCTTCCACCGGCTTCAGCAGATAGTCGATGGAATTCACTTCAAAGGCCTGCAGGGCATACTGATCGAAGGCAGTAGTGAAGACCACCAGCGGCTGCGGATCCAGCATGCTGACCATCTCGAAACCGTTCATGCCGGGCATCTGGATGTCCAGGAACAGGACGTCCACGGTGTGATTGCTCAGCGAGGCCAGCGCATCCACCGGGTCGGTGCTGCTGCCGGCGATCTCCACGCGGCCGGTCTCTTCCAGCAGGCGAACCAGGCGCTTGACGGCGAGCGGCTCGTCATCCACCACAAAGGCCCGGATCATACCAGCACCTTCCGGCACGGCGTCTTGATCGCCACCAGCATACGTCCGTCACGGCGGCCCAGTTCGAGGCCGCCCACGCCATCGAAGAGCGCGGCCAGCCGCTCCTGCAGGTTCTCCAGGCCGTGGCCCTGACGGAGGGCCCGCAGGTCGAAGCCGGGACCATCGTCGCTCACCTCCAGCACCAGTTGTCCGGCCTCCCTGTGCGCCGCCACCAGCACTTCGCCGCCCTGGCGATTCACGGAAACGGCGTGCTTGATGCTGTTCTCCACCAGAAGCTGCAGCGACATGGGCGGCACCTCCAGATCTTCGATTTCCGGCGGCACATCGATGCGGTAGCGCAGGCGTCCGCCGAAGCGCGTCTTTTCGATCTCCAGGTAATCGCGCACGACGAGCAACTCCTGCCGCAGCGGCACGAGCTGGCGGACTCCGGTATCGAGCGAGTAGCGAAGGAGCGCGGCCAGGCGTTCCACGGTGCGCTCAGCGGTGGCCGGATCTTCGCGCACGAGGGCGCTGATGGAGTTCAGGGTGTTGAACAGGAAGTGCGGATGGATGCGGGATTCCAGCGACGAAAGCCGCGCCTCCGTGGCCAGCTTGCGCGCGCGCTCTTCCTCCAGGAGGCGCCGCTGCAGCTCCTCGTTGGCCGCGCGCAGGCGGAAGAACATTACTTCAAACGCCGTGACGGCCACGCCGATGACCACCGTGACGACCACTCCAATGCGCAAGCTCGAAGTGAACTCATCCCAGAACTCTTCCGGGGTCAGCAATCCAAAGCGCACCAACACGAGCGATGCCGCGAAGCAGCCGGCGATTCCCAGCGCGGCGAAGGTCACGGCAACACCGAAGTTTCGCCACATCGGGCGGAGTTCCCACAAACGCGGACCGGCATACCACATCACCACGAAGCACAGCGTCCCGATGCACCAGGAGTACACCAGGCACTCCTGCGCAATTCTCCAGATAACCTCCCAGTCCGAGATGTGCCGGAACAGCACATGCAAGAGGGTGGTGCCCACCGCAGCCGCGGTGTTCACCGCCACCAGCAATGCGAATCTGCGCCAGATACTCATTTATTTGTCCACGTGGCAGCCGGCACAATGGAAACCGCCGGTGAGGCTGCCGGTTTCCAGATACGCCTGCGCCTGTTTCAAATGGCCATTCTCCGGGTCATTCACTGCGGCCAGCTTCTGGAACCATTCTCGCGCTTTTGCGGTGTCGCTTAAGCGAAGGTAGCCCTCAGCAAGGCCGAACAGCAACTCGGAGCGGGAGTGGCCGTCTAGGGTAGCGAAATAGGAAGCTTGCAAACGGTAGGTCTTTTCGTAGTCCTCGAGGGCGATTTTGATGAGCGCCTTGCCGTTCTCGCCGGGAATGAAGTGGCTGCCATCCAGCAGAGTCGCGGCGCGGGGAATCAGCACGCCCACGCGGTCCGGAGCCAGCGCGATGGCGCCCGCCATCTGGTCCAGGCCACGCTGGTACAGTTCGGCGCTCCTGGGGAAATCGCCGTGCTGCGCCGCGGCGCCGCTCTGGAAGAACAGGCCGGCGCCGTGCCACACCATGGCCTCAGGGTCTTTGGGATTGGCGGCCAGCACAGCTTCGCACTTCTTCATGGCGCGCTCCAAGGCGTCGCGATCGCCCCGGAAGCCGGCAAAGAAATCGTCTCGCACGGTGTTATCGAATCGCTGCTGCGCCAGCATCGCGCCGGCACCGGCCAACAGCAAGAAGCACTGTTTGGTGAACGTCATTGCGTCTTCTCCTCTGGTTCGAGGTTAGCCGCGGAAGGTGCGTAGAAAGCAGTATTTCCGACGAACTGTTTCAGTTTCGGACGAATTGAGGCGGGGGAGGGACAGACGGAGAGCGGCTGAATTGTGCCCACGGGAGATAGCCCGCTACAAATGGATAAAACAGGATCTAAATTGGAACTTTCGGTGTATGATACCGGAGAGATGTACCTGCTCCGACGCGTTCCGGTCTTCTTCGAGCAGCCGGTGGGTGGCGACGGGCGC
>OKRF01000071.1:20702-24909 GCA_900290315.1 Candidatus Sulfopaludibacter sp. SbA3
AGATGTACCTGCTCCGACGCGTTCCGGTCTTCTTCGAGCAGCCGGTGGGTGGCGACGGGCGCATTACTCTGAGCAATGGCACGCGACCAGCGGGCGGGCACACGCAAAACGGGCGCGGTTATGCTGCCGGAGCCGTTATTCCGGCGGAGCCATGGCGCGAACCAAGTCCCGCCGAACGCGACTTGCTTCTGACGGACTCACTGCCCACGGGACCAGCTAATTGGATTGCCGTAATTTCCGTCCCCGACGCCGCCGTGACGGGGCTGCGACACTTCCCCCCGCAATCGAATCTGCCGGCCAGTTGCATCGAAGCATTGCTGTTGTCTCTTTCTCCCTATATAGTGTCCCGGAGTTCCATCCGGGTTCATTGCATTACCACAAATCCCCCAGGCCTCCTGACGGGAACGATCGCCGAACCAGACGGTGTTTACCTGGGCTTGCATTTAGACAGTTGGGATCGTTTGTCCTTTCCGGAGAACTCCCGGGCTCGAAACCGCGTGTGTATCAACCTGGGTACGACGGATCGATCCTTCCTCTTTCTGAATCTGACTCTGGCTGACATGTTGGCCGCCACAGGTTCGTCCGTCGATGCGATCCGGCGAGCGGGTGCGAGCGATGTGGGCCGGGCAATCGGCCGCTTGTTTCTTGAGCGGTTTCCCGATTATCCCGTTGTGAAACTGCGCGTCCGCCCCGACGAAGCATACGTCGCGCCCACCGAAAACCTGCTTCACGACGCATCTACGGCGGACATGACGAGTGAAGACGTCCAGTTAACTCTGCGTGGTCATTTTCGCATTCCCGGCCAGGATGCGAGGCGAGGAGGATCGGTATGTTAGCGCCCCTGAGTTCGTCGATTGTGCTGCAGCCTACTTCTCTCTGTAACCTGAACTGTGCCTACTGCTACCTGCCCGACAGGGACAAGAACCTGATCATGCCGCTGGAGGTAGCGGACGCCGTCGCGAGGAGTATCGCTGCGTTTCAATCGCGGTTTCCCGTTTCGCTTATTTGGCATGGAGGAGAGCCCTTAGCTACGCCGATCCGGGTCTTTGAAACTCTTGTTAACGCATTCGAACTACTCCGGCGCCGCCGCCTCGTGGTGCACGAACTGCAAACCAATGCTACGCTGATTTCCCCGGCGTGGTGCGATCTGTTCCAGCGTTACGGTTTTCGAATCGGAGTGAGCGTTGACGGGCCGCCCGAGTACAACACGGAGCGGGTGGATTGGGCGGGCCACGGAACTTTTGCCAGGACGCTGAAAGGGGTGGATCTTCTGCGGCGCGCGGGCATTCCGTTCACGGCGATCGCCGTGATTGGCGAGGGTAATATCGATCATCCCGAAGCTATCTACGACTTTTTCTGCCGCCTCGGATGCTTCGGAGTCGGCTTTAACATCGAAGAGCGCGAAGGAGTAAACATAAACCGGCCCTTGGTTGAGGGTTTGAGCGCCGGGCGTTTTTGGCGCGGCATTCTGACTGCCTGGAGAACGAACCCGGTAATCCGCATTCGCGAGTTCGAGCGTTCTTTTGGATACGTCCGGGCGGTTCTCGAAAATGACGAGCGTAGTTACTCACAACGCAGGATAGACCCTTTCCCAACCGTGGCTTATAACGGAGACGTTGTGTTTCTATCTCCGGAGCTGGCTGGACTGAAAAATGAGCTATATGATGATTTCAAGATTGGCAATGTTCTGGAGCATTCCCTGCTCGATATGTTCCGCAAAGCGTTAGATATCAGATATGTCGCTGAGTTTGTCGAGGGAGTGGAAGAATGCGCTCGAGTTTGTCTGTACTATGGAGCTTGCGGCGGCGGCCAGGCCGTCAACAAACTCTATGAACTGGGGACTATGGCGGGCACGGAGACAAGTTTTTGCCGAAACGGCAAGATCCGTTTGCTGGACGCCATAATAGATGCTGCCTGAATCAAATGAAGGAGGGAGACACCGTGGGTTCACTTACGGAAAGAATACATGCCAAAGCCGACCAGCTAAAGGAGCTGACCAAGGATCGGAGTGAGAAGGCTGCCTCCGGCCAAACTTTGAACGTTCTAGAGGACTGCGGGGACCGGCAGCACCCTCAGCGGCCCACAGCAGGGCCTCATCATGGGCAGGACGATCCGAGGAGTCCCTGGGACAACCAGCCCACCTGGGACAATTGGCCGAACGGCCCTGGAAACCCATTCGACAATCGGCCGATTTGGGACAACTGGAGCAAATGGAGTAACTGGGATAAATGGTCCAAGCAACAAGGTTTTGACCCATGGAACAATAGCCCTACGTGGGACAATTGGCCGAACGGACCCGGAAGCCCATTCGACAATCGGCCGACCTGGGACAACTGGAACAAACAGGGCGGACAGGCGCACCCACAGACGTGGTGGGGAAACTGGCAGAAGTGGGCCAAGGGGCCCGGGCCGGGACCCGATCCTTACTCGGCGCAGCCGGACCTCGGCAGTGGATGTTTCGATTGTGTTGCCGGTGACGAAGCCCGCGGCCACGTGATTTACGAAAGCAACTCCGAGATGTCCGTCTCCGTGGAGGTGTTTCCGTGCCCCGGAGGAAGCGTCGACGTGGTGGGCGGCAAACCTGCGCCCAAGGTGGGCGACAACCCGGAACACCCGAAACAAGCGGACCGGATTCACGTCGATTCGCACAGGACCGTGACCGTGACCGGTGTGACTGTTGGCATCACCTGCAAAGGCGGCAGCGGCGGCTGCTGCTCGTATCGCATTGTCATGATTGCAACGCCCAGCCACACTCCGTAGAGTACCGCGCCTAACTAACTAACTAGCGCCGGATCGACTCCGGAGAAGAACTCCCTGGATCTGTACAGGTCCGCCTTTCGGACGGCGGCGTATTCGTTCGGCCTGCCGCCGGCCGCAATCCTATCAGAACTCCGCCGTCTTATCGTGACCAGTGGAACCGCCTGGTGCGGATTTCCTGGGCCCACGGAGGCAGAATCCGGTTGGAGGCTCCCGCCGTTGTAGGGCAAGTCCAATGCGACCCGCTGGACCGCATCGCAGGCCATCAAAAGCGCGACGGAGCTATATGGATAGGTTGACATCTTCCCTATTCCAGGCTATATATAGCAGAGACAGGGGAGATCCATGAAACCGATTGTCGCCGTTTGCCTGGCCATCGCCTTCGCGTTGGCCGCCCTTGCCGCCGATCCCGATGCGGAATCCCTGATGCGCAACGGCCACTGGAAGCGGGCTCGCGAGGTGGCGGAGGCGCTGTACCACGCACACCCGAACGACGCATACGCCGCCTGGCTGCTGGCGCGCGTCCGGCGTGCTTTCGGAGATGCCGCCGGCGAGATGCAATACGCGGCAATGGCCGTACACCTCGATCCCAAAGGGAGCGCGTACCACCGCGAGCTCGGCCTGGCCTACCTGCAACAGGTGGAGCATTCCTCGATGCTGAAGGCGATCGGCACGATGCGCAACTGCCGCGCTGAATTGGACGCCGCGCTGGCCATCGCGCCGCGCGATCCCGACAATCTCTTCGAGAAAATGGACTTCCTTCTGCAAGCGCCCGGGCTCGCCGGCGGCGACAAAAAGAAGGCCCTCGCAGCAGCGAACGAGCTTGTGCAAGTCGACCCGGCCCGCGGCTACCTGGCGCTGGCGCGCGTCGCCTGGAAACAAAGAGAGTTTGGCCGGTTGGAGGAACTGCATCGCAAGGCGGTCGAAGCGAATCCCCACAGCTATGATGCCCTGGTGGCTTTGGCCGGTTTGTACTTAGGCCGCCCGGTTGTTCCGGAGGATTCGAATTCGCGGTCGCGGACCAATTTCAAATTGGCGGAACAGCATGCCAGGGCCGCCCTGGAGGTGAACCCGGATCGGATCGAGGCCTATCGCATTCTGGCCGTGTCACTGGTATCGCAGCGCCGCTTCGAGGAGACGGAGAAACTGCTCGCGCTTTCCGGCCGCGCGATCCCGGATGATCTCAGCCCCTATGTTTGGGCCGCGCGCACAATGCGCCGCGACGGAGTGGAATTGGCAAGAGCGGAGACCTATTTGCAAAAGTACCTCGCGCAGACCAGGGAACCTGAGGTCGGCGCACCCTCACTAAACGACTACCGGCTGAAAGCCGGTAGGTTGGGCTGGCGGCTGAAAGCCGCCTGAAGGCCGCGGCCGTCGCGGTTAGGCTGCGTAAATAAATAAACTTTACAACTTCGTATTTGGAAGAATCGTGTAATTCCATTCTCCGTGG
>OKRF01000087.1 GCA_900290315.1 Candidatus Sulfopaludibacter sp. SbA3
ACAGCGTGCCCGGCGCTCGCCGCGGCACAGTTCGGCACGTCGCAGCCCTGCTCCATGAATACTCTCTCGAAAATCCCGAGCCGCGTGTCCGCCGCAAATCCGTGCCCATTTTCATTCCCATCGTTGCCCGCTCGAATTTGCCCCTTCGCGAAATGCCGACGTCTTTTCGCCCCACTTTCATCCCGCCGGGCTAGCCTTCGCCTCATCAGCCGACTCTCGCGAAAATCCCGAGCCGCGGCCGCCTTCGCCTCATCAGCCGACTCTCGCGAAAATCCCGAGCCGCGGCCCCGCCGCAAACCCGTGCTACCCTCGAAAATAGGTGTAGGTAACGCCGGCGATCTTGTCGCCGGTACTGGATTTTCGAGGGCACTGGCAGGCAATACTTCGGGGTGCTGGGATGGCCTTCCAGGCTCCACCATAGTTCGGACTGGATCGTGCTGACATACCTGCCGATCTTGGTCCGCGCCACGTCGGGGTGATCGTCGACTGCTTCCCAGCGGCACTCGAAGCCGCGCCGGAGTGACGGCGCATTGACAGGGACCATCGCGGCCAGGCCGCTCAGTGACGGGTAAGCTCGCAGGCGCCAGTCCCATCCGCTCCCTTTCGCCGCCAGGCCAAGTTCGGGATCGGCGAAGAATGTCGCAACGCCAGGTCCCGCAGCAGCGCGGGCACGGCGGGCGCGGCTGTCAGATTCAGTTGGCAGACAAACAGCAGACGTTTCGTTCATCTAACCAAAAACGGAAGGGGGCCTGATAGACTCGACCTTATGGTTCGCCGCTATCTTTGTCTTCTCGCGCTCGCCGGCGTGGGCAGCGCCGCAGTGCGCAGCGTGGAAATCAGAGAGCGTGCTTCGGTCCTCAACGGCGCGTACGAACGAATCGCGGGGCGCGTGCACTTCGGAATGAATCCCAAACTGGCCGCCAACCGCATCGTTTGCGATCTCGAACTGGCGCAGCTCAACACGGCAGCAGAGGCGGAGAGCGCCGCCGATTTCTATATCCTGCGGCCCACCGATGCCGCCAGGGGCAACGCAACGGTGCTATTCGAGGTCTCTAATCGCGGCGGCAAGGGCATGCTCAGCCGCTTCACTTTCGCGCGCGGCGCGAACGATTTCGGCGACGAATGGGTCATGAAGCAAGGCTACACGCTGGTGTGGCTCGGCTGGGAGTGGGATATCCCCGCGTCGAACCCCACCGCCCTGCACTTCACCGCGCCGCACTATCGCTCCGATGCGCCGAGGGATGGCCTCGTGCGCGCCGAATACACGGCCGAAAAAAGCGGCGCCACCATGCCGCTCGGCGATCGCAATCAGGACGCGATACCAGTGGACCAGGCGATCGCCCTGTACGTGCGCAACGGTACCGAGTCGGCCGCGCGTCAGATTCCGGCGGCGAATTATTCACTGGCCGCCGACGGCCGTTCCGTAGAGATGCCCAGCGGCTTCGAAGCCGGCATGCTCTACGAATTCGTTTATCGGGGCAAAGACCNNTGCGTGGCCGGAACGGGCCTCGCCGCCGTGCGCGACTTCATCTCCTTCCTGAAATATGGCGGGGACGCCGCCGGTTGGAGCGGGTCGCGGCCCTCCGTGAAACTCGCCATCGGCTTCGGGATTTCGCAAAGCGGGCGCTGGCTGCGCGAGTTCGTCTATGACGGATTCAACGCCGATGAGAGCGGACGCAAAGTCTTCGACGGTGTGTGGGCCGACGTAGCCGGCGCCGGGCGCGGCAGCTTTAACTTCCGCTACGCGCAGCCCTCCCGCGACGGTTGGCCTTACATCAACGTCTTTTATCCGACCGACCTCTTTCCGTTCACCGACATGGAGGAAACCGACCCCGTGACCGGCAAGAGCGCCGGACTGCTGGACCGCGCCCGCGCCGCCCGCGTACAGCCGAAGATCTTCTTCACCAACGATTCCTCGGAGTACTGGGGCAGGGCGGCCTCGCTCATCCACATCACCGCCGATGGTAAGCACGATGCGCCCATCTCCCCGGACACACGCATCTATTTCATGGCGGGCGTGCAGCATTTCCCGCGCTCGCTCCCGTTTTCGAAGCAGGGCACGCAGTACACCATCAACGTGGTGGATCACCGGCCCGTGCAGCGCGCGCTGCTGGCCGCACTCGAAGCCTGGATCAAGGATGGCGTCGCGCCGCCGCCTTCGGTGTATCCGCACATTGCCGCGGGCCAGTTGACCTCGCTCGCGGGTTTGAAGTTTCCGGCGATCGAAGGCGTAACCACCCCGCAGCATCCGCGCATGGCCCGTCGTCTCGATTTCGGTCCGGAGTTCGCATCGCATGGCGTGATTCTGCAGGAGCCGCCGAAGGTGACTGGGGCGTTTCCGGTAATGGTGCCGCAGGTGGACCCGGATGGCATCGATCTTGGCGGCGTGCGATTGCCCGAAGTTTCGGCCCCCCTGGCGACGCTCACGGGTTGGAACCTGCGCGCGGCCCAACGCGGCGCGCCGGGCGAGATCGCGGAGTTCTACGGATCGACGTTCCCGCTCGCGAAAACCAAGGAGGAGCGCTCGGCGGTGCACGATCCCAGGCTGTCGATTGCCGAGCGCTACGCAGGCCGCGAGGAGTATCTGAAGCACGTCAACGCGGCGGCGAATGAACTGATTCGCCAAAGATTCGTAATGCCGCAGGATCGCGATTTCGTAGTGGAGAGGGCAGCAAGATTATGGGATGCACTGGCAAAGTAGCACTCTGTCTGGTATGCGCGGCCCTCGTGGCTGCCGCGCAAACCGCACAACTCGACATCCCGGCACTGGAGGCGTCGGCCCGCGAGGAACTCGCCGCGACCAGGACGCCCGGCACGGCCATCGGCATTGTGCAGGACGGCCAATTGGGGTACGCCAAGGGGTTCGGCGCCTCGAACATTGAGACCGGCGCCCCGGTGACTCCGGAGATGCTCTTCCGGCTGGGGTCCACCACCAAGATGTTGACTGCAACGGCCGTGGCAACACTCGCCGCCGAGGGGAAGCTCGATTTCAGCGATACGGTCGGCAAGCACGTCAAGGGGCTCGACGCGGCGGTCGCGGCGCTCACCATCAATCAGATTCTCAGTCACACCTCGGGCCTCAAAGATACTGCCGTGATGAACGGGCGGCACGATGACGCAGCGCTGGGCGAGGAGATCCGCGCATGGAAGTCGGACTGGTTGTTCACCAGGCCCGGAGCCATCTTCTCTTACGCCAACCCGGGCTTCTGGCTGGCCGGCTACGTCGCCGAATCGGTGGCCGGGAAGCCCTACGCGGACGTCATGGAAGAGCGCGTGTTTGTGCCGGCCGGCATGACTTCATCCACTCTGCGCCCCACCATGGCGATGACGCGCGCTCTGTCCCAAGGGCACGAGATAGTGAATCAGAAGATGGCGGTGCTGCGGCCTGCGCCGGACAATGCGGCCAACTGGCCGGCCGGTTCGGTGTTTTCAAATCTGGCTGATCTGTCGCGCTTCATAACGGCCCTGATGAACGGCGGCAAAATCGATGGAAAACAGGTGCTGCCGTCGAAGGTGGTGGCGGCGCTCACCACGCCGCACGCCGATATGCCCGGGTCGCATGCGAAGTACGGTTATGGTCTGGACGTGGAGGAGATCGGCGGCGTGATAGTGTGGAGTCACGCTGGCTCGCGAGCTGGATACGGCTCCTATATCGGGATGCTGCCGGGGCGGCAGGCGGGCGTGATCGTGCTGTGCAATCAAACCGGACAGAGCCTGCCGAGGACCAGCGCCAGAATCATGGCGATGCTCGGCAGACCGGCGCGTGAGAACACACCAGTGACAGAGAGCGCGATTCCGGCGGGCGAATTTTGACAGAGAGCGCGATTCCGGCGGGCGAATTTGCGAAATACGTGGGCACCTATCGCAATGGAGCGACGACCACGCAAATTGTGGAGCGCGATGGCAAGCTGTTCGTCCGGGCAACGGAAGTGTGGAAGGGCGAAGGCGGCTGGCTGATTCTGAAGAACGCGGACGGCCGAACCATGAGCCGCCTCTTTTGTGTTCCGGGGGCGGACGGCAGGATCGAATACTTGCACGTGGGCTCCCGGTCGCTGGCAAGAGCCCAGTAGCGTTTCCGAAAATGATAGACTCTGGCCATGGTGCGGAACGTTACCCTCTTGATCCTGGCGCCCGCCGTCCTGTTGGCGGGTAGCTTCAACGGCAGTTGGGACGGCGCCGTGGTGACTAACGCCGCGCGCGTTCCCTTTCGCATGGAAGTGTCGGAAGCTGAAGCGCGGGTATGCTTCTTTGAAGACGCTGACCCGGTCTGTTCCAGTTCCGTCCGCATAGTAGACGGCAAGTTGACCGCGAAATGGGACTATCTGAATTCCCAATTGACGCTCTCCGCGGCCGATGGCAAAGTCTCGGGTGTATATGTCAATTTGCGGACCAAGCGCGAGTTTCAGATCGAGGCCCAGCCGCACCAGGCCCAGACGGCGTCCTCGCAGCGTCCGGCCAATTTCGCCGGCGAGTGGGAAGTGCACTCGGCGCAGCGGCCCGGTCCCGGCAACCAGTTGATCTTGCGGCNNGATGGGACCCTGGTGGGACGCGTGGACGGCAACCAATTCGCTATCTCGCACTTCTCCGGGGACCGTCCTGCACTGCTCAAAGGCACCCTCCAACCGGATGGCACACTCGAGTTGGAATTAGGTGCGCAGAAGCTGATGGCGCTGCGTCCCGCGGAAGCTCGCGCGCGCAATCTGGCGCCGCCGCTCGACCCCATGACGTATGCCCGCGCCAAGAATCCCGACGAGCGCTTCCACTTCAGCTTCAAAGATGTGGACGGCAAAACATACACCGAGGATTCCTTTGCCGGCAAGCCATACGTGGTCAGCATCACCGGAAGCTGGTGCCCGAACTGCCGCGACGAAGCGCCGTTCCTGGTGGAGTTGTATCAGCGCTATCACCCCAGGGGGCTGGAGATGGCGGCCTTCTGTTTCGAGGTTCAAGACGATCCCACGTTTGCGCCGTTGCGCGCTTTCGTACGCAAGTTCCAGATCCCCTACCCGGCGTTGCTGGCCGGCGATCTAACTTCGCTCAACACAGCAGTGCCGCAGATTCAAAACCTTTCGGCCTACCCCACCACTATTTACGTGGACAAAGATGGCAAGGTGCATTCGGTCCACACCGGCTTCCCCAGTAGCGGCAGTGGCGACGAACTGGCCCGAGTGAAGCAGGAGATTCGCACCACCATCGAGCAGATGATCGCCGGAAAACCGACACGCTGACGCGAGCATAACCCGCAAACCCGTGCCACCCTCCCTCGAAAATCCCGAGCCGGTGCGCACGCCGCAAACCGTGCCAGGCTCGAAATTCGCCGCCTACGCCGCAAACCGTGCCAGGCTCGAAATTCGCCGCCTTTTGGCGAATCTTCGTGCCTGGCTCGGTTTGCCCCTTCGCGAAACCCCGACGCGTTTCCCCCATTTTCATTCCCATCGTTGCCCGCGAGCGGGCCCCCCAACAGGCTCGAAATTCGCGCCTTTTGGCGAATCTTCGTGCCTGGCTCGAGTTTGCCCCTTTACGAAATCCCGACGCACTCGCCCCTCACCGCAAAATGTCGATGCTGCCGTTCTGATCCATGAGCCGCAAGTCGCAGCCGCCGCCCGCGATCTTGCCCGTAATTTCGTCCTGCCGGAGTGCACCGCTAGTGCTGATCTGGAGAGCGGGATCGCTGTGGATGCCGCCAAAGGTGGTGCGCGCAGTAACGTTGTACCCAACGCCTTGCGGAATGGTGAGGCGGATGGGGCCGTAGCTGGTGAGGATGGAAACAGGCTGGCATCGGCGGGCTGTCTTGGCGTCTACCATGACGAAGGCGTTCTGAGCCTCGACGGTAATAGGACCGCCGACATCCCCGATCGTGATTGCCGCGAACGAGGTCTTCGCATACAGTTCGCCGCCGATGCCGGAGGCGTGGATCGGACTATTGCCCGTCGTGATCCGCGCGCCCCCCTTAACACCTTGCAGATCCACGCTGCCGAAGGTCGTCTCGATGGTGGCCGATTCCCCCACGGTGTCGCCGCGCACGATGGCGTTTGTAGCATGCACCGTCAGCCCCTTTCCAATTCTCGAGAACTTGATGGCCGCACCAGTGTTGCGGAGATCGGCCGTGCCGGCGATGCCGGTGGCAGTGATGTCTGCGTTCGCGTTCTGCACGGTAACGTCGCTCTGGGCGTCGGAAACGGCGACGATGCCGAAGGTATTCGAGATGATGACAGGGCCGCCGGCATTCGATACCTGAACGTTGGTGCTGCTGCTGTGGATACCGACTTTGCTGCTCACGTTGGCGACGCGTACTTCACCGAACTGGTTGGTAATCTCGACCGCTCCCGTGATATCGATGGCAATCGTGGGGCTGCCGCTATTGTCGATGGTGACGTCTCCTTCGTTCTTGCGGACTTCCACCATTCCGAACGTGTTTTCGATGCGCTGCCGCCCACGGCCGTTGAAGAAACTGACGCTGCCGTTGCCACTGTGGATGGCAGCGGAGGCATGCAGGTTCGAGACCTCGGTGCTGCCGAACCGGTTCCGCACATCGAGCGGCGCCGTATCCGGCATGGCGATATCGTAATCCACGGCGTAGGAAAGATTCCGCCGCCCGGTCTCCCGGGAGTAGTCCGTCCGCACGGAAACTCCGCTGCCGTTCTCTTCCACGGCGATCTGGATTTGATCGGCGCACTGGCGGGCCGCATCGGCAGTATCGGCCGAGCAGCGGATGACGGCCTGAATC
>OKRF01000131.1:0-12004 GCA_900290315.1 Candidatus Sulfopaludibacter sp. SbA3
CCGCACAACCCCGGCCCCCCTCCCCCGACCCCCGGCCCCTGCTCCAACCCCCAACCCCCATCCCCAACCCCCGCTTTCAAAATACTTGTAGATTTTTACGACAAACAGGTCTTATAATATGGCTTAAGGAAGTGAATCCCATACTAGTAAGGAGGGGCGAGTTGAGTAGTTCAACCACCACCACTAGGCCTACTGTCACCATTGACGGGAACGAGGCCGCCGCATACGTCGCGCATCAGATCAACGAAGTCATCGCTATTTATCCCATTACACCTTCATCCAACATGGGCGAATGGGCGGACCAGTGGTCCGCCGAAGGCAAAGTGAATATCTGGGGCACCGTGCCAACGGTGGTCGAGATGCAGAGCGAAGGCGGAGCGGCCGGAGCTCTTCACGGAGCCCTGCAAGCCGGCTCGCTAGCCACCACATTCACCGCGTCGCAGGGCCTTCTGCTGATGATCCCCAACATGTTCAAGATTGCCGGGGAACTCACCAGCACGGTATTCCACATCGCCGCCCGCGCCCTCGCCACGCATGCGCTCTCGATCTTCGGCGATCACTCCGACGTCATGGCCGCCCGCGCCACGGGCTTCGGCATGCTGTCTTCCAACTCCGTCCAGGAAGTCATGGACATGGCGCTGATCGCACAGGCTGCCAGCCTGGAATCGCGCATTCCCTTCCTCCACTTCTTTGACGGATTCCGTACCTCGCACGAAGTCGCCAAGGTGGAACAGCTCACGCCGGACGACCTGCGCGGCATGATCTCCGAAGAGATGGTGAAGTCCCATCGCGACCGCGCCCTTTCCCCCGACCGGCCGCAGATTCGTGGCACCGCGCAAAACCCCGATGTCTACTTCCAGGCGCGCGAAGCCTGCAACTCCTACTACCTGGCCACCCCCACCATCGTCCAGAACGCCATGGACAAGTTCGCCGCCCTCGTCGGCCGCCAGTATCGCCTGTTCGATTACGTCGGCGCGGCCGATGCCGAGCGCGTCATCATTATGATGGGCTCCGGCGCCGAAGTGGCCCACGAAGCCGTGGAAGCGCTCACCGCCGCCGGCGAGAAAGTCGGCCTGCTGAAAGTCCGTCTGTTCCGGCCCTTCGCCGTGGAGACATTCGTGGCCGCGCTGCCCGCCTCGGTGAAATCCATCGCCGTGCTCGACCGCACCAAGGAACCCGGCGCCACCGGCGAACCGCTCTACTGCGATGTCATCACCGCACTCTCCGAAATGGGCATCAGCAAGAAGGTCATCGGCGGCCGCTATGGCTTGGCCTCCAAGGAATTCACTCCCGCCATGGTCAAGGGCGTGTATGACGAACTGTTGAAGCCCGCCCCCAAGAACCACTTCACCATCGGGATCAACGACGATGTCACCCACACCAGCCTGGATTACGATCCCGAGTTCTCTACCGAAGTCCCCGGCACCGTGCGCGCCATGTTCTTCGGCCTCGGCGCCGATGGCACCGTGGGCGCCAATAAGAACTCCATCAAGATCATCGGCGAAGAGACCCCCAATTTCGCGCAGGGCTACTTCGTCTACGATTCCAAAAAGTCCGGCGCCATCACCATCTCTCACCTGCGCTTCGGACCCAAGCCGCTGCACTCCAGCTACCTTATCACCAAGGCGAATTTCGTGGCCTGCCACCAGTTCTCCTTCCTGGAACGCATCGATATGCTCAAGTACGCCGAGCCCGGCGCTACCTTCCTGCTCAACAGCGCGTTTGGACCGGACGAGGTGTGGGACCACCTGCCGCGCCTGGTACAACGCCAGATCATCGAAAAGAAGCTGAAGTTTTATGTCATCGATGGGTACGCAGTGGCTCGCGATACCGGAATGGGCGGGCGCATCAACACCATCATGCAGACCTGCTTCTTCGCCATCAGCGGCGTGCTGCCGCGCCAAGAGGCCATCGAAGCCATCAAGTACACCATCAAGAAGACCTACGGCAAGCGCGGCGAAAGCGTCGTGCAGAAGAACAACGCCGCCGTGGATGAAGCCCTCAGCCACTTACACGAAGTCAAGGCGCCGGCCAGCGTCACCTCCACCTTCGACCTGCGCCCGTACGTCCCCGCCGCCGCTCCTGGTTTCGTGCAGAAAGTTACCGCTAAGATCATCGCCGGTGAGGGCGACGACCTGCCGGTGAGCGCCATGCCCATCGATGGCACCTTCCCCGTCGGCACTGCCCAGTGGGAGAAGCGCAACATTGCTTTGGAAATCCCCGAGTGGGATGAGGACCTCTGCATCCAGTGCGGCAAGTGCGTGCTGGTATGCCCCCACAGCGTCATCCGCGCCAAGGTTTACGACGCGCCTGCCCTGGCCGGCGCACCCCCCACCTTCAAGGCCGTTCCAGCCCGCTGGAAGGACATGAAGGACCGCAAGTACACTCTGCAGGTAGCCCCGGAAGATTGCACCGGCTGCACCCTGTGCGTCCAGGTCTGCCCCGCTAAGAGCAAGAGCGAAGTCAAGCACCGCGCCATCAACATGGTGGCCCAGCCGCCGCTGCGCGAAAGCGAAGCCGCCAACTGGGACTTCTTCCTGAAGATCGACGAGACCGAGCGCACCGCGCTCTCCTTGAGCCAGGTCAAGGATGTGCAGTTGCTCCAGCCGCTGTTCGAATTCTCCGGAGCCTGCTCCGGCTGCGGCGAAACCCCGTACATCAAGCTGATGACGCAGTTGTTCGGCGACCGCATGATGATCGCCAACGCCACCGGCTGCTCTTCCATCTATGGCGGCAATCTGCCCACTACCCCCTATTGCAGCAACCTCGAAGGGCGCGGTCCGGCCTGGTCCAACTCGCTCTTCGAAGACAACGCCGAGTTCGGCTTGGGCATGCGGCTCGCCGTCGATAAGCAGAACGAATTCGCCCGCGAGCTGGTCTGGCGGCTGGGCTTCGCCATCGGTGAAGATCTGGCCAAAGCCATCATCAACGCCGATCAGAAGACCGAGCAGGGCATCTTTGCTCAGCGCGAGCGCGTCAAGCTACTCAAAGAGAAGCTGGCCGGGCTCAACACTCCCGAAGCTCGCGACCTGATCGGCCTTGCCGACTCCCTGGTCAAAAAGAGTGTCTGGATCGTCGGCGGCGATGGCTGGGCATATGACATCGGCTACGGCGGATTGGATCACGTGATCGCTTCCGGCCGCAATGTCAACATCCTGGTGCTCGATACCGAAGTCTACTCCAACACCGGCGGCCAGGCATCCAAAGCCACCCCGCGCGGCGCCGTCGCAAAATTCGCCGCGGGCGGCAAGCCTGTCGGCAAGAAGGACCTCGCCATGATGGCCGTCAGCTACGGCAGCGTTTACGTGGCCCGCATCGCCATGGGCGCCGGCGATATGCAGACCATCAAGGCATTCCAGGAAGCCGAAGCCTTCAACGGGCCTTCGCTCATCATTGCTTACAGTCACTGCATCGCTCACGGCTACGACTTGTCCTTCGGCATGGACCAGCAGAAGGCCGCCGTCAACTCCGGTTACTGGCCGCTCTTCCGCTATAACCCGGACCTGGTCGCGCAGAACAAGAATCCCTTCCAGCTCGATTCGCGCGCGCCTTCCATCGGGCTCAAGGATTTTATGTACAACGAAACCCGCTACACCATGCTGGTCAAGAGCAATCCCGACGAGGCCAAACGGCTGCTGGGCTTGGCCCAGGAAGACGTCGCCGCCCGGTGGAAGCTCTATGACTACATGGCCCACGAGCCCGTCAACGGCGNNAACCCGCTGGTGGCCTCATCCTCGCCTATGTGCCAGGACATCGGTAACATCCGGCGGATGGAAGATGCCGGAGCGTCAGCCGTCGTTTTGCAGTCGCTCTTCGAAGAGCAGATCGACCAGGAGTCCGATGAACTGGACCGCTTCATTACCGAGGCGTCGGACGTGTCCGCCGAATCCACCAGTCACTTCCCCGACTTGCTTTACAAGGTGATGGGCCCGGAGACTTACCTGGCCCACATCGCCAAGTGCAAACAGGCCGTAAAGATTCCCATCATCGCTAGCCTCAACGGCACCACCAACGGCGGATGGTTGAAGTACGCGCGGCAGATGGAACAGGCCGGCGCCGACGCGCTCGAACTGAACATCTACTACATCCCCGTGGATCCCAACGTTAGCGGCGAACAGGTGGAGCAGAAGTATCTCGACCTGGTCGCCGCGGTCAAGAGCGAAGTCAAGATTCCGGTAACGGTTAAGCTCGGACCTTACTTCAGCTCCATGGCCCACATGGCCCAGAAACTGGATGCCGCCGGCGCCGACGGCCTGGTCCTCTTCAATCGCTTCTATCAACCCGACTACGATCTGGAAGCCCTGGAAGTCGTGCCTAACCTCATTCTGAGTAACTCGCACGAACTGCTCCTCCGCTTGCACTGGATCGCCGTACTCTACGGCAACGTGGATGCCGACCTGGCTCTCACCGGCGGTGTCCACAGCGCCACCGACGTCATCAAAGCCATGATGGCCGGCGCCAAGGTGGCCATGATGACCTCCGCCTTACTCAAGCGGGGCATCAGTTTCCTCGACACCCTGGCGACCGAACTGCTCATCTGGATGGGAGAGCACGAGTACGATTCCATCAAGCAGATGCAGGGCAGCATGAGCCGCAACGCCGTCCCCCAGCCCAAGGCCTTCGAACGCGCCAACTACATGAAGGTCCTAAGCTCCTACGCGTCCAGGTAACGCCGGCGATCTTGTCGCCGGTACGCCGCCGCCGCAAATCCGTGCCAGGCTCGAATTTGCCCCTTCGCGAAACCCCACCGGGTGAGGCTTTTGCCCCGTGGGACAGACGATCGTTCTTTGTCGTCTGTCGCCTTTTCGGCCTCGCCGGTAACGCCGGCGATCTTGTCGCCGGTACCGTCAGGTACACTAAGGATTCATGTCCTTCCGCCACGCCATGTGCAATGAGGCGTTCCAGGCCTACAGCTTCGCGGATACCTGCCGAGCCATCCGCAAAGCAGGCTATACAGGCATTGAAATCGCACCGTTCACCCTGGCCGAAAGCCCCCTGGAAGTCACTCCCGCCCAGCGCCAGGAGTATCGCCGCGTCATGGCGGACGAAGGGCTCCTTTTTGCCGGACTGCATTGGCTCATGGCGAGCCCCAAGGGGTTGCACGTGACCGCTCCCGACGGCGAACTGCGCCAGCGCAGTTGGAATCACATTCGCCACCTGGTGGACCTTTGCTCCGACCTGGGTCCCCATGGCGTCCTGGTGTTCGGGTCGCCCAAACAGCGTTGCACCACCGGTGGCCTCACCCGCGAACAGGCCACCCGCAACTATGTCGATGGCCTTGCCGCCATCGCGCCCCATGCCGCCGGGCGCGGTGTGCCCATCCTGGTGGAGGCGCTCCCCATCGGCCAGTGCGATGTAGTCCAGACGCTGGAGGAAGCCGCCGCCATCGTGCGCGAAATTGCCAGCCCCGGCGTCGCAACCATGTTCGACGTCCACAACGCCGTTGACGAAACCTTGCCGCATGCCGAACTGGTGGACTCCTATTTCGACCTGATTCGCCACGTCCACGTCAACGAACTGGATGGCCGTCACTGCGGCGCTGGAGATTATGATTTCAAGCCGGTTTTCGAGGTGTTGCGCCGGCGCCGGTATCAGGGCTGGATTTCGCTGGAAGCGTTCGATTTCACTCCCGGCCCCGAACTCCTCGCCAACCAATCGCTCCGCCACCTGGAAAGGGAAAGAGCCGGTTTCATCGGCTCGGCAATCGTCCGCAGCCTGCTGCGCGAAGGCGCCCGCAAGGTGGTTGTGATCGACAACCTCTTGAGCGGACGCGAAAGCAATTTGGAGGAAGTGCGCAGTTCCATCGATTTCCAGCGCGCCGACATCCGGAATTTCGAGGAGATCGCGCCGTTGATCGCCGGCGCGGCGGTGGTGTTCCACGAAGCCGCCATCCCCT
Source organism: Candidatus Sulfopaludibacter sp. SbA3 (assembly GCA_900290315.1). GTDB lineage: Bacteria > Acidobacteriota > Terriglobia > Bryobacterales > Bryobacteraceae > Sulfopaludibacter. Next base: position 5,897 of record OKRF01000131.1, read on the forward strand.
CCGTGCCGCGATCCATCGACGACCCCGTGCCTTCTCACGAAGTCAATATCGACGGCACCTTCCAGGTGCTGCGGGCCGCGCAGGCGGGCCGCGCAGGCCGCCTGGTCTACGCCGCCTCATCGTCCGCCTATGGCGATACCGAAGTGCTGCCCAAGGTGGAGACCATGACTCCGTGTCCGAAGTCGCCCTATGCGCTGCAGAAGTTGGTGGGAGAATATTACTCCCGGATCTTTGCCAGCGTGTTTGGCGTGGAGACCGTGGCCCTGCGGTACTTCAATGTCTATGGACCGCGCCAGGATCCTTCCAGCCCCTACTCCGGGGTGTTGTCCCTGTTCATGAAGGCCATCCTCGAGCGGAAATCGCCCACCATCTTCGGCGATGGCGAGCATTCCCGCGACTTTACTTACGTGGAAGACGTGGCCGCCCTGAATCTGAAAGCGGCCCGCGCTCCCAACGTGTCCGGTAAGCTTTACAACGGCGGCAACGGCGGACGCATTACGCTCAACCAGGCGTGGAACCTGCTACAGCAGATTGAAGGCGTGCACATACCCGCGCTCTACGGGCCGCCGCGCGCCGGTGACGTGCGCGATTCGCAGGCCGACACCACCGCCGCCATTCGCGACCTGGGGCACGATCCGCAATTCACTTTCGAGGCTGGAATGCGCCTCACACTTGACTGGTACCGCAACGCACGATAAAGCCGCGAACCCTCCCATGGCAGCGTACGGCCTCGCACGAGTCCTTGATTCGCCACATGAGAAGCGATGCTAGCCTGGAATCAGACATGTCTCCAGGTAATCAGGCGATCCCTTCTATCAACCGGCAAATCATTCTCGAAAAGCGGCCGGAGGGCATGCCAAAGGAATCCGATTTTCGTCTGGTCGAGGCGCCTTTGCCACACGCCGGACCCGGTGAAGTGCTAGTCCGCGCGCTCTACCTCTCGGTGGATCCCTACGTCCGAAGCCGATTGAGCGGCCAGACGACTTACGCCAGGGGCTTGCAGCCGGGCGAGGTCATCGTGGGCGGCGCGGTCGGGCAAGTGATCGAATCGGGAGATCCGCGCATGGCGGCCGGCGATGTGGTGGAGGGCATGCTCGGCTGGCAGGAGTACGCCGTGGCACCGGCCAAGACGCTGCGCAAGATCGACGCCGCCACAGCCCCCCTCAGCACTGCTTTGTATGTGCTCGGTACGCCGGGTTTGACAGCCTACTTCGGTCTGCTGGAGATTTGCCGCCCGCAGGCGGGAGAGACAGTGGTGATTTCCGGCGCGGCAGGCGCGGTAGGGTCCCTGGTGGGGCAGATTGCCCACATCAAACGCTGCCGCGCCATCGGGGTGGTCGGAAGCCAGGAGAAGGTGCGATACCTGACCAGCGAACTGGGCTTCGAAGCCGCCTTCAATTACAAAGATACCTCCGACTATTACGGCGGCCTCCGGGAATTGTGCCCCAACGGCATCGACATTTACTTCGATAACGTGGGCGGCGAAATCACCGACGCCGCGGTGCGGCTGATTAACACCCGCGCCCGCATCGCCGTATGCGGCCAGATCTCGCAGTACAATCTCGACGAACCCCAGATGGGACCGCGGTGGCTGGGGCAACTGATCGTCAAGCAGGCCCGGGCGGAAGGCTTCCAGGTGTCCCAGTTTGCCGACCGCTATGAGGAAGGCTACCGCCACCTCGCCACCTGGCTCATTCAGAAGCGGATCCGCTATCGCGAAGACATTGTCGAAGGACTGGAGCACGCGCCGATCGCCTTCATCGGTATGCTGGAGGGCCGCAACATCGGCAAGCAACTGGTGAAAGTAGCCTGATTCGCCCGCCACTTCCCTGCAATCGCCTTGTCACCGCTCAGACCGCTGAAAGCCAACACCGGGTCCGCGCCCGTCCCGCCGCCGTGAAACGTACCAGTGCCGTTTTGATTCCGGACCCGGAGGGGGCAGCCGACCCGATCAGAAGATCAGCCGGGCGCCCAACTGAATCTGACGGGGAGCGTTCACCTGGGAGAGCTTCGGGGAACCATTCAGCCAGCCAAAGTNNCGCGGATTGCGGATGTTCCCGAAGGTCGTATCGTTCGTCGTGGCCCAGGTGGCAAAATCCTGATAAACACCGTTCTTGGTGGCGTCGCTTGCCGCCGGGACGAAGTTGTATCCAGGCAGCCTGGCCACAGGGGTCCACGATGGGTAAGCCTGCAATTGGGCGACAGTGACGCTGCGGCTCGGGAATGGTGCGAACATACTGGTGTTGAACCAGTGCTGCGCCGTCTGGTTGCCGACCGACGGGTCGCCGCCTTGGAAGAACGAGCTATTGGTTGCCAAAGTTAGCGGTGTACCCGAAATGAAGGTGTAGAGTCCGGTGACTTCGTACCCGCCGACCAGCGCGTTGAGAAGTTTGCCGGCATTGTTGACGAAGTGTTTTCCGTGCCCGAAAGGCAGTTCATAGATGGGGCTCAGGGTGTAGTGGAACCGCTGGTCTGCCGGATCGAGTTGCCGCAGGATCTGCTGCGACACGTACTGCGTGGTTGCGAAGGTATTCTGCTGCATCCGCTTCGACCATACGAACGCTTGAATCAGGCTAAATCCATTCTTGAATCGGCGCTCGATTTTCGTGTTCAGCGCATAGTATTGATCTCTCCCGTTGGGGAAATTTTCAGTGATATTCCCCACTACCGGGTTGGGGCGAATCAACTGGAACGCGGAAATGGTGGAGCTGGTTTGCTCGCCATTGGTAATGTATGGAGCACCTTTGAAAGGGTTCGGCACCGTGACGTTGCCAGCCAGCGTGTCTACCGGACGGCCGGTGGAATCGAACGTCGGAGTATTCGCGGCCAACCACGCGGCCGTGCTCGGCATGTTGATGTTGTAACCCATGAGCAACCCGTGGGTCATATTCAATGTCCCGCCCACTTCGAACAGAAACTGCCCGATCTGCTTCTGGATATACAGACTGGCCTGGTCGGTATAAATCCGCCCGGCGTCCGGATTCGTAAAGCTGGAGGTGGACCCAACATTGGTCAGAACCCCAAGTGTATTCCCGGTGATGGGAACAAGCCCGGTGGGAAACGGATTAGCTAAGGTTGCGTTGATTGTGTAGTAGTTGTTGGTGGTGGCAATAAATGGGGTGCTGGCACTAAAACCCGATTGGCTGCCGGTAGTGAAGCTGCTCTGCGCAAAGCGCCCCAAACCACCGCGGAGAATCAGGTTCGGCTTGAGTTGATAGGCGAACCCCAGGCGGGGTTGAAAGTACTTGTAGCGCGGATTCATGGCATAGTCGCTGGTTCCGTTGAGTCCGGCATACTGGATACCGCCGCGCGTGATGAAGGTGCTCGGGTCACCCCGGTACTGCTGCAGGAGCTGGATTCCGGTGCTGGCCGGCGCCCCCGCGATTTCAGCCGCGTAGGCTGCCTGCGAAGGAGCAGTGACCTCGGGAATCACCAGGTTCGGATCGAACCGGTTATAGAACGCGCCGTAACGCTCGCTCACCGGACGTTCGTAATCCCACCGCAGACCCAAGTTCAAAGTCAGCTTGCTGCTTAACCGCCAGTCATCCTGGAAAAAGACCGCGGTGTAGTGCTGCGACCAGAACGCTTCGGCGTTCGTCGGAATATTACCGGAAGTAGGAAGCCCCAGGAGCATGGAGGCAGTGGCGCTCCCGACGCCGACGGGGGCTGTGACATTCGGATTCTGCGTAGTCCAGTTCGAACCGAAGTTGAACAGACCGCCGGAATCGCCTAATCCCAGCCCTCCCTGCTGCTGCACCAGGAACTCCAGGCCATAGCGGAACGAATGGCTCTTGTGCATGTGGCTCACGGCCAGGTTGAAGTCGTGACTGGTGTCGTTGGTGATGGATCCAGCCTGCGCGGTTCCCAAGCCGCCGTTCTCAAAGCCCGATCCGATCCCCTGAATCTCAGGGATGGATGGATACTGTTGCATGGCGGCGAAGCTCGGTGAGAAGCCAACCGTAGTGGGGCTGACGCCCGCGCTGGAACTGTAAGATTTTCCATCCCACCGGGTCAGGTTGTACCGCATGTCCAGGATCATGGTGGGGCTGATCAGGATATTGTGGTCGGCAGTCGCCCCGTAGTTGAGCCTCGTCTGATAAATACCGTTGAAGATGTTCTCCGGGCCGAACGGATCGTAGCTGAGTTCGTTCCAGGTGTTGTAACGCAGATTCACATAGCTGTGGTTGGAGTTGTTCCAATTTTGATCGATCCGCCAGGTATAGCCGTTGAACTTGTCGTTCTGCATTTCCCGCTTCACGTAGTTGTTGCTGTCTGTGTTGGCTCCGTCGCCGGCATTGTCGGGCGCCGGAAAGAAATTCAGCAATGCCGTGGCAATCGGTGAAATACGACTCTGTGGGATCACATCGCCTGGGAACGGGATTCGGTTGCCGGTTGTGGGATCGATCGACAGCGGATCGTATGCTGTAATCGGATATTTTGTGACTGCGCCATTGACAGTTTGTGTAGTGAAAGACTGGGTTAGGTCCCCTTTCCTTTCCAGCAGCGTGGGTATCGACATGTAGCCGGTGCTTGCCGGCTGCAGATTCCGGATCCCCGCGTAAGTGAAAAAGAAGAAGGTCTTCCTTTTCTTGCCGTCATACACTTTCGGCAGCCACACCGGACCGCCGAAGCTGCCGCCGTACTGATTGTTATGAACAGAGGGAACACCCGTGTTGCTCAGGTTGTTCTGGAAGTAGTTCGCGTTCAGGAAGTTGGTGTAGTTGTATTCATACAGATCGCCGTGGAACCGTTCGCTTCCCGACTTCATGGCGAGGTTGATTGTCGCGGCAGTCTGACGCCCAATCGCCGCGTCATAAGCGTTTGTGACCACGCGGAATTCGGAAACTGCGTCGGTGGGCGGTTCAAACGCGATATTTCCGGTGCTGATGTTGTCTATGGCGCCATCGATTGTGAAATTGATGGCCGACGACCCTGATCCCGACCCATTGACGGTCGTACCCGAGAGGCCCCCGTTTGACCATAAATAGATGCCTGTGCCTCCCACGCCGCCGCTAATGATAGCGCCGGGAGTCAAGGCCACCATCATGGTTGGCGAGTTAGATGCGCTCGGCAGCTCCTGAATTTCCGCATTTTCCACGATGGTCCCGGTTGCGGCAGAAGTGGTATCCACCAGNNGCCAATCTGGAGTTGGGTGTCGATCTGCTTCTGATCTGCCACCGCCAACTGGATCGACGAGTGCTCCGTCTTCTTGAATCCCGGCGCGCTGACCGAAAAATGATAGGAGCCCGGCGTCAGAAACTTCACCACCCACTCGCCGGTATCATTTGTTTCGGTTTTCTGTGCCACCCCGGTTTCATCCGATGTCACGATGACGGAAGCCTTCCCGATGACGGCTCCCTGGGGGTCTGTGACCTTGCCGCTCAGTGCTGCTCTGGTTTCCTGCTGGGCAAAAGCGCGCACGCCGCCGTCGGACAGAATTAGCCAGCCCACGAGGGCGGTTAGCACCAAAGGTACTCTAACAATTCTCATATCGTTCCCTTTCTCCCTGGAATGGGATTTCCAACCATGCGGTCTTATCTGCCAATTCCTGGCGGTTGCTTGATTGCGAGTCGTTCTACTGTCCCGAAAGACCGGTGAAATGTCTGCCCTGGAAGCTTTGTCGAACCGGACTATAACCAATATCGGGGCCGTTTGCACCGTAATTCACGCGATTCACTTTGTGAGGTCGACTTTGCCAGGAAAATGAATGGGTTGGGAGCCGGGCATCACCACGTTGTCATACCCCTTCTTAAACGGTTGCCGTCTATTTCAACGATCTGTTAACGTAGGGACAGCGGTCTTGCATGTCTCGCAGCCTGTTTCGATCGGAGATACGTGCCAATGAGGTGTCGGCGGAGGCTATTGAGACCCTGCTCGTCCGTGTCTCGCGCAGCGTGGAATTTGCTCAGTCAACGCGATCTCAGGAGGTGCTGCGGTACATCTGCCGCTCGGCTCTGAGGAACCCGGAACACAAAATTACCGAACACCAGATCGGAGTATCCGTTTTCGGATGGAACCCAGACCGGGACTACAGCCACGACACAATCGTTCGGGTGCAAATTTCACAACTTCGAAAACGGCTCGACCAGTATGCTGCTTCGGCGGGCC
>OKRF01000131.1:12014-21493 GCA_900290315.1 Candidatus Sulfopaludibacter sp. SbA3
CCCGGTGATGATTCGCCTGCCGAAAGGGTCGTATTCGCCCGTTTTCGAGGTTCGCCATTCCGCTCTGGACAGACCTCCTGGTTTCGTCCCTGTTCACGGACTGGAAACCACTCATCCAGCACCTTCCGGTCCCAGCCTCTTTACCGTCCGGCGGCTGATTGCTTTGAATGTGATCACGGCGGCATTGGCCATTGCGATTGCCATTTGGCCAAAGGCTCCCACTGTTCCGGCGGTCGTTTCCCCTAACCTGGATCAGTTCTGGACGCCGTTTCGAAGTCGCCCGGCCCAGATTGTGCTGTCCGATGGCAACCTGGTGATTCTAAGTGAGATGCTGGGCCGTGACATCGCGTTGCACGAGTATCGGGCGCATTTTAACCCTACGGAAGTGGTCCGGTCTTCGATTTCCGATCCAGCCATCCGTTCACTGGCCGACCGCGTTTTGCCAACTCATCTCACCGGGGTTCAGGACGTGGACGTCTTTCGGTTGGTGTCCTCTCTCTTAAACCGATACCGGGTCCCGGTTGGCTCTATTTCCGCGCAGGATTTTCAAATGTCTCAGCCTGACAATGTGATTTTGCTCGGGCACGCGAGAGTCAACCCGTGGGTTCGATTGTTTGACGACCGTCTGAACTTCCATTACAAGTTTGACTGGAAGGAGCGAAAGGGGCAGATCGTCAATTTGGCTCCAGCGCCGGGCGAACAAGCGACGTATACCGCGGAATTCGGCAATCATGGATATTGCGTGGTGGCATGTCTCCCGAAGCCGATAGGAGAGGGCACCGCGTTGCTCATCTATGGAAGCGACATGTCTTCGCTCCAGGCCGGTGGCCGGTTTGTAACGGACGACGGCTGGATCGGCCGGCTGTATGCCCGTTTGCATGTTACTCCCAAGAACGCCCCCCGCTATATTGAGGTCCTGCTCCAGACTGAATTGCTGGACAGCATGGCGCCCAGCTTCGATATCGTTGCATACCGGCTGCCCAGCGGCGATCCCCAGGCCCGAACTACCCAGTAGAAATCCGGGTAACGTACGGATCCGTCTTGGTGGGGCAGGCGGGGTAGCAGGAGCCCGTGACAAGGTCTTCAGCTCTCTTCCAGTCTTAACCCGCCGTTCGCCGGTAACCAGCCGCCATTCGCCGAAACGGTCGGGCATTCCCTCCCGGGAAAGCCTACGCTGAAGCCATGCAACCAGAAAATCAGGAAAATAAATCGGATTGGAGCGGATCGGGGCGCATGGTCCCTGCCCTTATCCTTATCGCCATCGGAGCGCTGTTCTTCCTCAACAATCTGCACATTCTCCCCGTGCGCGACTTGCTGCACTATTGGCCGGCGATCCTGGTGGCGGTCGGAATCATGCTACTGGTGGATTCCAAAGATTCGTCGGGCCAGGTGGCGGGCGGAGTGTTTGCCGGGGTCGGCGCTTTTTTGCTGGCGCGCAACCTGTGGTTCCCGGAAATCGCCTGGCATGAAATGTGGCCGCTCCTGCTGATCGGTCTCGGACTGTTGATGCTGTGGGACCGCACACATTGGTATGCGGGCGTGCTGCAATCCGGCTATCGGAAGCGCCGCAGGATGCTCTTCGGGCTCCACTTCCAACCGAAAGAGTCCACCGTTTTCGGATCGTCCACCCGCAGCTATTACGGACAGGAATTCGACGGCGGGCGTTACGAGACGGTGTTCGGGGGGATCGAGATCGACCTGCGCGGCTCACACATGGCGGGTGACGAGGCCGTATTGAAGATCGACGCCGTTATGGGCGGAGCGGAAATCAAAGTGCCGGATACCTGGCTGGTGATCATCAAAGCGACCGCGGTCTTCGGCGCGGTCATCAACAGCACCAAGGCTCCCGACCCCGTTCTGGTGCCCAATCCCAAGCGCCTGATCGTGAAGGGCGCCGCGGTTTTTGGCGGCGTGGAATTAAAGAACTGAACTTCCATGCACCCCCTTCTGGTGCGCCGGCGGCTCCTGCTACTGTACCTGCTGGCGTGGACCCCCATTCTGGCGCTGTTGACCGCCATCAACTGGGCCTCGGGACGAATGTCAGTGGTGCAGGCCGCATCCGTCCTGGGGCCGGCCTGCCTGGTGTATGCGTTCGTGTGCCTGTCACCCTGGTACATCTGCCGCACGCGGCCGCTCAGCATCGCGCGAATCACGGATCTGGTAGCGACCTGGACCGTGGCAGCCGTCGCCGCCAGCCTGGTGCTGGTGGGTTGCGCCTGGGTGGCCGCATCCCTGCTTTCGCAGATTCCCTCGCTGGAAATCCTGGAGCAGAAACTGCGCGGCGATCTGCCTCTTCTCTTCGGCATGGGCTTGCTGCTGTACCTGCTTTCAGCGGGTCTGCACTATACGGCGATGGCAGCGGAACAGAGCCGCGATGCCGAGCGCCGCGCCGTAGAAGCCCGCGCCCTGGCCCGCGAAGCCGAGTTGCAGGCGCTGAAGATGCAGATCAATCCGCATTTTCTGTTTAACAGCCTGCATTCCATTGCCGCCCTGGCCACTATGGATGGATCTCGCGCCCGCGAAATGTGCATCCGGCTGTCCGATTTCCTGCGCAGCAGCCTGCGCCTGGCAGATCGCGAGAGTATTTCCCTGCACGATGAACTGGCCCTGGCGCGCAATTACCTGGAAGTGGAGAGAGTGCGCTTCGGCGAGCGCTTGCGCGTGGAAGAGGAAGTGGAATCGGCCTGCCAGGAATGTCTGGTTCCCGCCCTGCTGCTGCAACCGCTGGTGGAAAACGCAGTCAAGCATGGTATCGCCGGATTGGTTGAAGGCGGATCGATCCATCTCTCGGCCAGCCGCGCCCCTTCGGGAGTCACCATCGCCGTGGAAAATGGCTTCGACCCCGAGATGCCTCCGCCGCGCAAGACGGGTCTCGGCCTGGCCCACGTCCGCCGCCGCCTGCAGGTTCGTTATGGCGATACGGCATCGCTGGAGGCGGGCGAGGTGGACGGCATCTATCGCGTGGTGCTGCGGTTTCCGTGTGAGGGGAGCGTGGGTGCTGCCTGAACTGAACGGCTAACGCCAGAGGTCCATCGCTCGTAGAGGTCGCCTTGTTTTTGGGGGGTCGAGGTCGCTTTGCGAGAGCAGATCGCGTAGCTGCACCGGTGTGCCATCCGCCGATCGCACAATGGCTCGGGGCCCTTGTCCGTCGATCTCGCATCCGTACTGCGTCTCAAGAGTGACCTCACCCGCGGCAATGCCCAACAGAACGACGACAACAACAACCCCCAAGGCCGTGTCCGGCAGTGCGGAAGGTCGCGGACGAAGCCAAAACCCCAGCGGGATAGCGATCGCGAACGCGATGGCCACAGCCAGCATTCCGGCCAGTCAACATCTTGTGTTGCGGATTCATTGCTCCTTCCCATTATGGGAGGTTGATTGCCGATGAGTCGCTTGCTCGCCGTCCTGCTTTCTTTGTTGGTTGCGGCCGACGCGCAGAATCCGCCTCACTTGCCTTTTCAGCCGGGAAATCGGTGCGGTGGAAATTTCCCGGGAGGCGGGGCCGGCGGAGTCGGTTTCCGGACGTTACCCGCCGGAGAATATCTCCGATCCGTCGCCGGCTCTCCGGGCACTCTCTCTCGCGGGTGCGCAGATCGCCAAGGATAGGCGGATATGCAGAAAGAAGAAGCAGCGCCGTCGTCCCCATCCGGGTCTGTCCCCGGGGCGGGAATGGTCGATTCTAGCGTCCAAGATCGCCGGCGTTGCCCGCGCTAATTGCCGACGGGCACCTTTTCGGCCTGGTCCACCACAATGGCGTCGAGAGGGACCTTCTGGGCTTTCAGTTTGAGGCCGAGATTCTGGATGGAAGAAAAGATGGAAACGCCAGGCGTGCTTTCCTGGTTCGCCGGGGCCCCTTCGATCCTCAGGGCGTGGCCATTGCGCATGTCTTCCTGCGACACTTCCAGAACAAAGTCATAGTTTCCCGGCGCATTTGTCAGATCGACCACCGGGGAACCGAGCATAATCGAGAGTTGGCCCACCAGACGAGCCATGGTCGCATGCTCGCCGATCAGCCGCGTCGCTCCGCCGGGACGAAATTCGGACCTTAATATAGGTTGCCGCGGGATCTGCCCGACGCCGGGCATCTCCATCGTTCCGCTGGTGTCTTCCACAGACTGGAAGAGCTTGAGCCCGCCCGCGCCCACCACCAGAGCATAGCCGGGGAAGTCCCTCTGTTCGTGATGGATCTGGAGCTGGAATCGTTCGGCCAGAAGGGTCTGGAGCATTTCGGATGCTTGCTGGGTAGTGATCGGGCGCCACAATGTCATATTTCAAATCGTCGAGCCAATTCGGGCCGGAGATCTGAAAAAAACCGACGTGATAGGCGTAGGCAATGCAATACAGCAGCGTGGCACCCTGGAAATCGATTCCATCCCGGGTGCTTCGTGTGCCCCCGGTCATCCGCAGCCGTGGCGCCGGTTTGACGGAAGCCACGTCGAAGGAAATGGGAGCGGCCGGCGTTTGCCCAAATGCCGGAAAAGCAAGGGCAAGGAGCAGAGAGGCAGGCTTCACACTAATACATTAGTACTAAAATAAGACGAGATCAAGGTCTATCCGCCGCTCCCCATCGCCTCCATCAGGCGCGCGTAACCCGATCGGCTGACCGCGAGGCGCGTGCCATCCGCGAGGATCGCGATACGGCTGTCCTTGGCATAGGGCTCGATGCGCGTCACGCGCTCCAGATTCACGATGGTGGAGCGATGGATGCGAACGAAGCGGGCGGGGTCCAGCATAGCCTCCACTCTGGCGATGGGCTGCTGTTTCAGATAGCTCCGGCCGGCAGAGTGCAGCGCCACGTAATCGTCCTGCGCCTCCACGTAGTCCAGTTTCCCGATGGGAATGACGTGGACCCGGGTGCCGTCCTTGACGACGATGCGCTCCGGGCGCTGTTCCGGCGGACGTGCCGTGCGCGCCAACATCGCCGGCACGCTGCGCTCTCCCACTCGCAGTTTGGCCCGTTCGAGCGCCCGCTCGAAGCGTTCGGCGCTGAAAGGCTTCAGCAGATAGTCCACCGCCTGTGCGTCGAAGGCCTGCATGGCGTACTGATCGAAGGCCGTCACGAAGACCACTGCGGGAGCGTGCTCGGCCAACTCCAGCACTTCGAAGCCATCCAACTTGGGCATCTGCACATCGAGAAACAGAAGGTCCGGCTGTATCTCCGCGATGGCTTTGACGGCTTCAAACCCGTTGGCGCATTCCGCCGCCAGCGTGATTTCCGGATGTGGGCGGAGCAATTCCTTCAAAAAAACGCGCGCAAGTTCTTCGTCGTCTACGATCACGGCTTTCAGCGTGGGTTGGCTCACCAGTACAGCCAATGTACCACTCGGACCAAACTCAGGTGTTTCCCTTAGTGAACTTACCATTCCAGTTGCATTGCATTTGTGCGAGAATGGGACACACCTGAGTTACGTAGGGCCACCCGCAAAGGCAGGCGGTCAGAAAGGCGTGTCTGTGAGCTATCGAGCTGAAACGCCGTTTGACAACATCGAGGGTTCGCATGAGTACGTAGCTTTGCTCGCGGAATCCCTGGACGAGGCCCGACGGGATGTCGAAGCTGAAATTGCGGCTGCCGAACGGGACCACGCGGATCGTCGCAAAGAAGCGCTCCTGCTGGTTTCCTATAATCTCGCCAAACTCCATTTGCACATCACCACGAGCCGTCGCATCCTGAACGATTTGCGTTCCCTGAGACGCTTATTGCTCGCCGAGCGCGGCCTGCCGGTAGAGGAGACAGGCGAAATTGCCGCCGGTCCGCAGTTGTAGGGCCGGCCGCTGAAAAACGGAATGGCGTAAGCCGAGAGATAACACCTCTCAGAGGTGTACTATGGTCAGAGCTCGACTCGCCTTCCTCGTGCCTCCGTACTTGTGTCGACCTCCAACCTGTGGCGAAAAGCCGCATTAAATGGGCCTTTTCGCATCACTTCCTCTTGACAGAAGGCACTTGCAAGCGTACCATTCAAGAGTTGTTGCGTTCGCAAACAAACAACACTTGACAGCGGTGGTTTGTGGGGGACCCCGTATGACTTTTCAAATCGGCGACAAGGTGGTATATCCCAACCAGGGAGTTGGCACCATCGAAAATATCAGCGTTCGCTCGTTCGGTTCGGCCTTCGAAAAATTCTACCTTCTGCGACTGGGTTGTAATAGCATGACCGTACTGGTGCCGTTTTCCAATGCGGCCAATATTGGTCTTCGAAGGGTGACCAAGGACCGTGAGATCTCGCGGATCCTGTCTTTCCTCTCCAACGGCTGGTGCACGATTAACGCCGATTGGAAGGTGCGGTTTAAGGAGAACACCGAGAGAATGCAGAGTGGCGACCTTCTGCGCGCCGCTGAGGTTTTCAAGGGACTTCTGCAACTTCACGTGGACAAACCGCTTTCGTTTCGTGAGAAGAAGATGCTCGACCGGGCCAGGCACATGCTGGTGTCGGAGATCTCGATCGCACGCAACGTTCCGGAAATCCACGCTGTCGGCATGTTGCAGCGGTCGCTGGCTAAAGCGGGGCTGGCTTTGCCGGCCAACATCTTACCGCACGGCCTAAAGCTTTCCGGGATCAAGCCGATACCTATGGTTGATGGATCCCCGGTCCCAAGGCTCACTTCCGCCGTGTGCGGAGGTTCAGCAATTGCTGTCTCTACTCGCGTATTTCCCCGGTGTGGTATTCGCTACCGATCGCGGGGGCGCCTTCACGTTGTTTCACGGGCAAGGTGCCGGGTTGGCCACACTATCGTCCAGCGCCGGCCTGATTGGACAAAGCGCCTGCGAGGTTTTCAAAGGCCATCCCACCCTTCTCTACAGCATTGAGCAGGCGCTGGCCGGTCAGCCTGCCACCGCCACCGTGGGATTTGGCAACGTAGTGATGGAGTTCTGGTGCGGGCCCTACCGCGAGGCCAGCGGAGACATTGTAGGTATGGTGGGCACGGCGGTCGACATCACCCGGCGGCTCAAGACGGGAGAAACGCTTCGCCAGACCAAGGAAATGCTGGAAGCCGTAGTCCGCTCGTCGCCCCTCGGCATAGCCGTACTGGATCCGGATAGCAACGTAAGGCTCTGGAATCCCGCCGTGGAACAAATCTACGGCTGGACACGGGACGAGGTACTGGGACGGCGCCTACGGGTCATCCCGCAAGACCACGCGGACGACGATCTGCGCACCCAGCAGGAGGTCTTTGCCCAGGGCGGCATCACGGACCGGGAACGCCTGGGGCTCCGCAAAGATGGTTCCGTGGTGCCGATCAGTCTTTCGGGCGCGCCGCTGCACAATGCGGCTGGCGACGTGACCGGCGCCATGTATGTGGTGATGGATCTCACCGAACGGAAGCGGGTTGAGGAGGCTCTGCGAGAGGCCAAGGTCCGCGCCGAGGCGGCCAACCGCGCCAAAAGCGAGTTTCTGGCGAACATGAGCCACGAGATTCGCACGCCCATGAACGCTGTGCTTGGCATGCTGCAATTGGTGCTGGACACTGCCCTTTCCCCGGAGCAGGAGCATTATCTGACTGTGGCTCGAGGCGCTGCCGAATCGCTGATGCGGGTCCTCAACGACATTCTGGACTTTTCGCGCATCGAAGCACGGGAGTTGTCGCTCGCCCATGTGGGTTTCGACGTACGCACCGTTCTGGGAGAGACTGCCGAAACCATGGCCTTGCAGGCTCACACCAAAGGTCTGGAACTGACTTGCCAGGTGGCGCCGCGAATTCCGGCGTTGCTGAACGGCGACCCGCTGCGCCTGCGCCAGGTGCTGACCAATCTTCTGGCCAATGCGATTAAGTTCACATACACCGGAGAAATCGGCATCGTTGCGGGAGTCGAAAGCGAGGGGGACCGCTCCGCCACCTTGCGCTTTCAGGTAACGGATACTGGGATTGGAGTACTGCCGGAGAAGGCGGCCGTCCTGTTCGATCCCTTCGTGCAGGGAGACGGATCCGCCACCCGAAAGTTCGGTGGTACGGGGTTGGGCCTGGCCCTCTCGCGGCGACTGATCGAGATGATGGGCGGGGAGATCGGCGTCGATAGCGAACCGGGACGTGGCTCCACGTTTTGGTTCACCGCGGTTTTCGGCAAAACGGCCAGGCAGCCGGAGCATCAGGCTGTGCCCACCCCCGCACTCGATTCGCTCAAGGTCCTGGTGGTGGACGATAGCGGCGCGAATCGCACGCTGGTGGGCGCGGTCTTGAAGGCGTGGGGTGGCTGCTGCCATCACGCATGCGAGGGCTTATCGGCACTGGCAGCGCTGCGCCAGGCCAAGGAGGCAGGCGACCCGTTCCGTCTGGCCGTAGTGGACATGAGTCTCCCGGGCATGACCGGCGAGGAACTGGGGCGGCAGATCGCCTCAGATCGCGATTTGCAGGAAACTGCGCTGGCGCTGATGACCTACCCTGGGCAGCGCTTCGACCCGGTGCGGCTCCGGCAGATCGGGTTCGCGGCGTATGTCTGGAAGCCGGTTCTGCAGCCGGGGTTAGCCGCTGCCGTGATGGACGCACTGAGCCTTTCCAATCCCGGCGAGATTTCCGGACCGGCAACCCACCCGCTTGCCGGCGTCCCGTGGCAGAACCGCAAGAGGATTCTGATCGTGGAAGACGATTCCGCCAGCATGGAAGTGGCCTTGGCTATGACTCAGAAGCTGGGTTACGACGCCGACCCCGTCAAGAACGGGGCGGAAGCGCTGACGGCTCTGGAGAACGTCATCTACGACGGGGTTCTGATGGACTGCGAAATGCCGGAAATGGGCGGCTGCGAAACCGTGGCGCGCGTGCGCGGCTGGAAGGCCGACGCCCACAATGCGACCATTCCCATCATCGCCCTGACCGCGCACGCGAGGCAAAGCGACCGCGACCGATGTCTTCACGCGGGTATGAACGATTACCTGTCGAAGCCCGTGGAATTAGACGAACTGGCACGCACGCTTTCCCGTTGGCTGGGCTCGCCGGGGAACAACGCTGAGCCGCGGCCTCCGGCGAGCCCAGCCCTCTCGGACTGCACCCCGGTCTTCGATGGCGAAGCTCTGCTGCAACGGATCGGCGGCAGCCGGGAACTGGCGGACCGCGTGATTGGCCGGTTCGTGGAAGAGACTCCGCGCCGTCTGGAACAACTCAAGCGGCGCATCGACGATTGCGACGGCTGCGGGACGCGGGCGCATGCCCACGCGCTGCGAAGCGCATCCGCCACGGTTTCCGCAGTCTCTTTCTGCGCCCTGGCAACGGCGGTTGAAGAGGCGGGAGTGCGTTGCGAATTCAAATACGCCGCCGGCCTTCTGCCCGGGATGGAAGAACAGTTCCGCCAGTTCAAACTGGCCGTGCAGGAGCGTGGCTGACGGCAACACGCCCGCACAACTCACCACAGAGCCACGGAGAACACAGAGGAAGCGCAGAGAAACCTCGCTTAGGTTTTCACTGTGGTTTCTCTGTGTACTCCGCGCCTCCTAGGAAACAACCGCCTCTGTGTTGGTGGGCACCATCGTATAACCCAGCATCCGCGCCTG
>OKRF01000351.1 GCA_900290315.1 Candidatus Sulfopaludibacter sp. SbA3
CAGCCGCCGGCCGAAGCGGCTCCACAAACCAAGCCCGACGAGAAAGCCGCCGCGCCCGCTCAGACCGACACGAAAGCCGATGCCAAGCCCGCCGAATCGCCCGCTCCTTCCACCGAAAGCTGGCTGACCGGCAGCGTGGATTTCGGCTACCGCTGGCTGAGTAACGTCAAAGGAAATTTTCAGCAGTACCGCAGCGTTGTCAATCTAGGCGAGGGCCCCAAACTCTTCGGTGTCGATTTCACTATCCAGGATCCCAAGAAGCGGCTCTTCGACCGTCTCGCCAAGAAGCGGCTCTTCGACCGTCTCGATGCGCGCGCCTACGGCTGGGGCGGAGATCCTTACTCCACCGCCCAACTCGATGTCCGCAAGGATAGCATTTACGATCTCAACGTGGATTACCGGAACATCGCCTACTTCAACGCCGTGCCTTCCTTCGCCAATCCGGCTTCTCCCCTCGGCTTCAACGAACAGTCCTTCGATCTGCACCGCCGCAACGTCAGCGCTCGGCTCGATCTCTTCCCAGGCCGGCACATCATGCCATACTTGGCCTTCGAGCGGAATTCCGGTTACGGCCACGGCATCGAAACCTGGGTGAACGAATCCGCCAACGAGTTTCCCGTACCCACTCTGCTGCGCGATAGCACCAACAGTTACCGCGGCGGCATCCGCATCGAATTCAACCGCTTCCACATCACCCTGGAGCAGGGCGGCACGACCTTTAAGGATGACGACCAGGCTTCCGACAGCATCAACGAACTGGGTGACAACACCACGCCCGTCCTCGGGCAGACCCTCAAGCTCACCTCTCTGGCGCAGGCCTACGGCATCCGCGGCACCAGCATTTACAGCAAGGCGCTGGCCACGCTCCACGTGACTTCGACGATGGATTTCTACGGCCAGTTCCTCTACAGCGAGCCCAAGACCACGGTCAACTTCGGTGAAGTCGCCAATGGAAACTTTGCGCAGCTTAGCTCGCTGCTCTTCTATAGCAGCCAACTGACGATCGGTACCGGCGCCGCCAACCAGCCTCACACCACCGCCAACCTGGGATACGAATGGCGGCTGTTCCACAATCATCTGCGTTTGATCTACGGCTGGATGACGGACCGCTATCACGATGCCGCTTCGCCCTTCGTGGTGGAGAGCTTCTTCGGATTCAACAGCCAACCCGGCGCCACCCCCGTCCCCAGCATCATCACCGCGCTCAACTACGGGCAGGCCGTCAACTACAACCAGCAGCAGATCGACGTGGCGTACGACCTGGGTTCCAAGATCACGCTGCGCGGCGGTTTTCGCGACGTCACTGGCGATGCCACGGTGCTCGCCGGCCAACTNNTCTAGACGGGCGACCTGGTCTCGGGCAGACTCGACCGCAAGATCGGCCTGGGCGGCCTGACCTACCACGCCTCGCAGAAACTATCCGTCAATCTGGACTACGAAGGCTCGTCCAGCGACCACATTTATTTCCGGACCAGCCTCAACGAATACAGCAAGGGGCGCGCGCGCGCCAAGTATCAGTTCAACTCCGCCCTCACCCTGCAGGCGCGCTTCACGGTGCTGGACAATCAGAATCCCGATCCCTCCATCAAGTACGATTTCCGCAGCCGCGATAACGCCCTTACCGTTTTCTGGACTCCCAACGGCGGCAAGCGCGTCAGCCTGATGGGCGAGTACGACCGCTCCACGGTAGATTCCAACATTTCCTACCTGGGTCTGTTCCTGAGCCCGCAGACTTCCGCATACCGCGATAACGCGCACGCCGCGACGGCCGCCCTAAACCTCGCCATCCCCGGTTTTGCGGCCGCCAAACTGACTCTGGGCGGTTCGCTCTTCGTCTCTGCCGGCAGCCGCCCCACGCGCTACTATGAACCGCTGGCGCGGCTGAGCATTCCCGTTGGCAAGCACCTATACTGGAACTCAGAGTGGCAGTATTACGGATACGGGGAAGAGTTGTACATGTTCGAAGGCTTCCAGACTCACGTCTTCCAGACCGGCCTGAGGTTGATCCGATGAGACCAGCAACGTTCGCGCTTCGCATGGCTGCGGCGGCCGCGCTTTTCGCCTGCGCCTCTCTCGCAGGCAACGCGATTCCCGGAGATGCGCGCCGCGGCGAGCAGATTTTCCAGAGCCAGCAATGCATCCAGTGCCATAGCGTGAACGGCCACGGCGGCCACGTAGCGCCGGACCTGGCCAAGAAGGTCGATCGCGATTTCACTCCGTCCGTGATGGCCAGCCTGATGTGGAATCATGCTCCGGATATGTGGGCCACCATGCGCAAACAAGGCATCGTCAAGGGCCAATTGACCACCGAAGCAGCGGCGGACCTTTTCGCCTATTTCGTGTCGCAGCGCTACTTCGAAAAGCCCGGAGACGCGGGCCGCGGCAAGCAGGTCTTCGCCGCCAAACACTGCGCCGGGTGCCACGGACTCACCACTTCCCCGGAGCCGGCCGCTCCTCCCGTGGCCAAATGGGAATCGCTGGCGGACCCCACCGTGCTGGCCCAACAGATGTGGAACCACGGCGCCAAGATGCGTGAACAGTTTGCCCAAAAGAAGCTGGCCTGGAGCAAACTGACCAGCCAGGAATTGACCGACTTACTGGTCTATCTGCAGAACCAGCCCGAAACCAAGAGCCTCGCGGGCAACTTCCAGTTCCCGCCATCCGACACCGGCGAAGCGCTCTTTCAGGCCAAAGGCTGTACCGGATGCCATACCGGCAAACTCGCGCTGGAAGGCCTGCTGCGCAATCAGACGATCACCGACATCGCCGTCGATATGTGGAACCACCAGCCGGAGATGAAGCAGCCGCCGCCCACCTTCTCGCCTGAGGAGATGCGCCAGATCATCAGCTTCATCTGGGCCAAGCAGTACTTCCGCGGCAACGGCAGCGCCGATCGCGGCAAGAAGGTCTTCGCCGACAAGAGTTGCGCCACCTGCCACAACGACCCATCCAGTGGAGCCCCCAAACTTGCCAAGGGCAAGGATGCTTATTCGGACATCACCATCGTCGCGTCCCTGTGGAGCCACGGCCCCAGCATGCTCGACCAGATGACCGCCAAGAAGATCGCCTGGCCGCGCTTCACCGCCCAACAGATGTCCGACCTGATCGCTTTTCTGAACGCGCAGTAGGAGTCGAAAAGCACGCTCGTGGGGCCGCCCATCCTGGCGGCAGCCGCGCTTTTCGGGCGGCGCACGTTTTTCGAGAGGCGTTCCGCCGCCGGCAGGGCGAGCGAAGCGAGCCACACAGCCCCAAAACCCGGGTTTGGGGAGGGGGCTGGGGATTGGGAAAGGACGCGCTTCGCGCGGCTTTTTGATTGTCTACTCTAAGTTGTCAAAGATCGGTAGGGGTGGACGGGTGAAAACGGCTCAGGCGGCCTTGCGGAAGGGCTGCCTGGCGGCCGGGATGGCCTCCTTTGCGCTGGCGAGGCGGCGGCTGTAGGCCACCAGACGGGCGAATTCGGGGGTTGAAAAAACAAGTTGCGGGTATAGGGCCTGGACGGGGAAATCTCGTTCCAGGTCGAAGGGTTCTCCTTTACTGGCAGCGGCTTGTGCGAGGAGGGCGGCCTCTTCGACGGCTTGCTGGAGGGCTTTGCGGCGATCTTCCTGCAATTGGCGGAGCTGGGCCAGGTTCTTTTCCAGCTTGCGCTGGATGCGGTGCTCGTAGAGGCTGTAGAGGGCAATCTCTTTGCTGCTGGTGAGCCAGACGCGGGCTTGCGAGAAGGCGGCGTCCACTTCGGGATGGTGGGTAGCGATGGGGCTCGGCGTGGCGAGGCCCATGGCAAAGATGTTTTCTTGCATGGCGACGGCCTTTTTGAGACGCCAGCGATCGTCGGCGATGTCCTGGGTGAGTTCGACTTCCATGCCGCCTTCGGGGGCCAGGGATTGGTGCATATTCTGGCAGTGCGCCGTGTAGGCCGCCTCGTCTTCAGGAGTGCGGACAACGACTTGGCCTGTCAGGCCGTGCCGATAAGCGTTGAGGGCGCGAGGGTCCCGTTTTGCTTGTGGTTCCGGTGTAAGTGGTTCTTGATCTTCCATACCTAACTCAAGGAATAACATCCCGACAGCGGGCTGCTTGGGGGGCGTTTGTGTAAGTAATTGAGATCAGGGGACATATAATTGTTCAACTTCTGTGACCGACTTGCAGAACTCCCGGCAACACGGCTTGACAGGCGAGGCGGACTGTGAGAGGC
>OKRF01000059.1:0-19827 GCA_900290315.1 Candidatus Sulfopaludibacter sp. SbA3
CGTCTTCCAGGCGCTTGCCCTTTCCGACCGCTACCACTTCGCCCTCCTGGGGCTTTTCTTTGGCCGAATCCGGGATGTACAGGCCGCCCTGCATTTGCTCCTGCTGCTCAATTCTCTTGACCACGATACGGTCATAGAGCGGACGAATTTTCATGGAACAACAACCTCCATAGATGAAATTTGGGTTTATGGTTTACGAATTCGGAGCCCATAAGCTCCGAAGGTCTATTATTAGCACACTCTCACATAGAGTGACAAGATTTTCTTGTAAGCTTATGAAATATTGTAATTTATAATACTTGACAGCGCATCACTAAGATTCATTGATTGCCTCGAAGACTCCCTGATCCCGGTTCTTACGCACGCGATTCCAGGGAAAGCACCGCCCATTCATCGCCACGTATACTCCTGGCGCCAGCGTTTGCACGAAAGCCAGGGCTGTGCCCAGGTTGAACATCCCATCGGAACTGCCAAAGGTGTAAGGCACCATGGCCCCGGTAAGGACGATGGTCTTGCCGGAGAGATGTTTGCCCAGCACGCGCGCCGTGCGCTCCATGGTATCGGTGCCGTGGGTGATCACGATGCGCTGCTCGGCCGCAGCGGTACACCGCTCGAGAATCGCTTGGCGATGGGCATCGGTCATCTGCAAGCTATCGATCATCATGAGGGTCTCGACGGTCACATCCAGGCGGCAGCGCCCCAGGCGGAGCATGTCGGAAAGGTGGGTCTGCTGGAAGAATAGCTCGCCAGTGAGCTCGTTGTACTCCTTGTCGAAAGTCCCGCCGGTGATCAGAATGCGGATGCGATGGGGATGCACACCGGGAGTATAGCAGCGTAAAATGAAGGCTGCCTTGCAAACGGTCGACGAGTACCTGCGCGCGATTTGAAAACGGAATCCCGGTGCAGCCTCCTCTGCTCTGAGTCGAGGTCCTCTCGCCCTCGCAGAGGCCCAGCGAAGTGTTCGCTAAGCGCGAGGCGTATCATGCCTGGGGCGTGCCATATTGCTGAATCATCGATCCAATCAAGAAATCGGGCTCTTTCGTTCCCCTCTCCCCTGGCCCCCGGTCCCCGGTTCTTCGAGAGTGTCTTCTTCCGGCATGCCTCGCTCCATTAACCAAAGCGCATCTGGCGCACAGAAACTCTCACCCGCATACTGGGTTTGTCTTGTTATGGAGCAGGCCGGAGCGGCCACATTCCGCTGCTACCTGAAGTCGCTGCCCGATGATCTTCTGGAAAGCGTCACGGAGGACTATATCTGGCTGGCGGGCTTGGCTGGCGGGCTTGGACTTTCACGAGGAGGCCAGACAGGGTGCCGAATTTCGGAGGCGGCGTGAGTGTTGCCGTGAGGAATGCTTACGCCGCGGCGCCCCCCAGCTTTATGGTCTGGCCGAACAGCTCGTCTCCCCCTTCGCCGCCTGAAGCTCACTTCAAAATGCTGTACATGTTGGAGAAGTCGTCCGTCCAGGTGCGAAACCTGCCCCGTGGCTGCAGCACCTTCGCCCTTCTGTAAAGTTCCGGGTGCCGGTCGGCAGTGGCGCGATCCATCACCAGATCCCAGGAACAGGAGAAGCACAGGAACTCCGAATCATCGGCATCGTAATCGTAGTGCAGGGCGATTTTGCCGAAGGCCGCTGCGGCCCGCTCCATCACCGGTTTCAGGTCCAGGTAGGTATTGGTCACGTTTACCGCCAGGATTCCGCCCGGCTTCAGGTGGCGCCAGTAGATCCCAAACGCCTCCTTTGTCACCAGGTGCACCGGCACGGAATCGCCCGAGAACGCGTCCATCACCAGGATGTCGAACTGCTGGTTGGATTCCCCATCCAGGCTGAGCCTTCCGTCCCCGATCGCGACCTCCACTTTGGCTGGCGTCTCGCTCAAGTAGGAGAACCAGTGCTGCGCCAGGTCCAGCACCATAGGATTGATTTCGTAAATGCGGATGGTATCGCCGGCCTTGCCGTAGGCGGCCAGGGTGCCGCATCCCAACCCCAGAATTCCAATGCGCCGCGGCGCGCCCTCCTGCGCCCGCATGGCGCGTCCAATTCCCGATTCCGGGCAGAAATATGTGATGGGCAGACGCCGGTACTCCTCGCGCAGCATCTGCTCGCCGTGATTGATCATGCCGTGTATCAGGGTGCGGTGGGCGTCCTCTTCGGTCCTCGGGTCGCCTTCCTCGGAAACGCGGAGTTGGCCGTAGAAATTACGCGCCACTACCTTATAGCCCGACACCATCACGCTCATGATGTGCCCCAGAAAGTAGATATACCCCCCCAAGGCCAGCACCAGGAATGCCATGCCGGCGTATTTCGGCAGCCACCGCATGCGCCACAAGTCCCTTCCGAAGGCCAGGAAGGTCACCGCCGCACAGAGCATCATGCCCAACGGGAACTCGTAATAAGCGTGGAACACGTTGGGCGCCACCAGACCGACGAACAGGCCGCCAAACGCCCCACCCAGGGAAACCGTCACGTAGAATCCGGTCAAATACCGCGGATGCGGCTTCAGTCGAGCTAATTCTCCGTGGCACACCATGCAGCAGACGAACAGCGCCAGGCCGAACAGCGCGATCACCGGGCGGATTGGCATCTCCTTGTGGCCAAACCACATGCGGTACGCCATGAAACCCAGGGCGGCGAACAGCAAGGGCCCAAACAGCCAGCGCCGGTAGAAACGCGGCGATTCGAAACAGAGGATAAAGCTGAGCAGGTAGACGCTCAACGGCAAGATCCACAGGAACGGAATGGCTGCCACGTCCTGGGTCAGGTGATTGGTCACCGCCAGCAGCAGCACGGAAGCGCTGGCGGCCAGGCCCAGCCACAACAGCCGGGTACTCCCTGCCGGTGGAGGTTCGGCCGTCTCGGAAGCGATCGCCTGCGCGGTCATTTTCGCCATGGGATCCGCGCCTGCCCGCCACGCCGTCAGGCCGCAGAACACCACGAAGAACACGTAGGCGCCGGACCAGACCCACTCCTGCATCCTGGTGGGCAGGTTCGGTTCCACCACCAGGGGATAGCTTAGCAGCGCCAGCATGGAAGCCAGGTTAGAGAGGGCAAACAGCCGGTATGGCAGGCCATCCTTATGATTGCGTGCGTACCAGGCCTGCAGCAGCGGGCTGGTGGACGATAGCAGAAAATAGGGCAGTCCGACAGTCACCACCAGCAGTGCCAGAATCCGCAGAGAAGGTTGCCCAACCGACGCCGTCCGCCATGCCTGGTTCGGGATGATGGGCAGGGTTGCCAGACTGGCTGCCAGCACCACGATGTGTACCATGGCTTGCTTGCGCGCCGCCAGCTTCTGGTGCAGCCAGTGAGCCCACACATACCCCAGCAGCAGCACCACCTGGAAAAACAGCATGCACGTGCTCCACACCGCCGAGGATCCCCCGAACCAGGGCAGGATCGACTTCGCGATGATCGGCTGCACGGCAAACAGCAGAAAAGCCGACAAGGAAATGGTCAGGGCGTAAAGCAACATGGATTTGTTAATTCTATAAGCTAACTGAATTACCGCAGCTTTGCTGGGAATTCTGTAGCCTGTGGTTAATTAAAGACAACATTGAGTGGATCTCAGGCCCCATGCTAACTTTTCGAACAAGTGTGAGGGCTCGGATGCGTGTCTTGTCAACCATTGCCGCTATCTTTGCGTCGGTGATTCCGATCCTTGCCGGGGATGTGACGGGGCAAGTCCTCATCACCAAGCGGCTCACCAAAAGGACTGTAGCTCCAACGGTTTACAACCTGCGAGGCACGGCGACTCCGGTGGCGCCAGCCGACGCGCTGGTGAGCGAGGTGGAACGCACGGTGGTCATGCTGGAGGGCGGCAACCTGCCGGCCCCCGCACCGGTCAGCGCGACCATCGAACAGCGCAACACCCGATTCGATCCGGACCTGATCGTGATCCCGGTAGGCTCCATAGTTCAATTCCCGAACTTCGATCCGATTTTTCACAACGTCTTCTCGCT
This sequence comes from Candidatus Sulfopaludibacter sp. SbA3, assembly GCA_900290315.1. GTDB lineage: Bacteria > Acidobacteriota > Terriglobia > Bryobacterales > Bryobacteraceae > Sulfopaludibacter. The sequence continues at coordinate 3,959 of OKRF01000059.1, forward strand.
TTCCGGCACGCAACCCTTCGACCTGGGGTTCTACGCCAAATCGCAAAGCCGGAGTGTCAAGTTCAACCGCCCCGGCATTGTCCAGATCTACTGTCACATTCATTCCCACATGTACGCCGGAATTGTGGTGACAGCCAGTCCGTACTCGGCCAAACCAGCGGCGGACGGCTGCTTTTCTTTCGCCAAGGTGCCGGCGGGCCATTACCGCCTGGTGGCATGGCACAAGGTAGCGGGCCTTCACCAGGTGGAGATCGACGTACCGGAATCCGGCACGGCCAATGTGCAGATCCGCGTCCCGGTGGATGTGGAGCAGCGGCCGTGAAGTGGCGGGCATCACTCACTACGCGGGCGTTCCTGTTTTCCTTCGTTCCCATGTGCGTAGTGCTGGCGGCTAGTTTCTTGGCGCTCAGCACGCTGGCCGAGCGGCGTGTCAAGGAAGGCTTGCGAAGGTCGCTGCAGGAGAGCCAGGAACTGGTGTTTCGCGCCAATGAGGCTTCCTCGCGCCGCGTCGGTCAATTCGTCTCTGCAATGGCGGAGAGCGCCGGGCTGAAGGCGGCGATCGGCCTGATGCGCGACGCCTCGCCGGCCAACCGCGACGACGCGCGCCGCACCGTGGAAGCGCAATTGCGCGACATACACGATCTGGTGGGCTACGACCTGCTGGCCGTCACCGATTGGAAGGGCAACGCCGTCGCGGCGGTGGACTATCGCGGCAGCGAGAGCCGCTCTTTGCGCGGCTTGCCCGAAAGCGCGGGACCCGCCGCCCTGATGGAGCTGGGGGGCCTGGTCTACGAAGTCTCCACCGTGCCCGTCGCGCTCGATGGCGATCAGATTGCCAGTCTCCGGTTGGGCAGCGAGTTCGACCTGGGCCGCTACAAGGGCTCCGGTGAGGCCGCCCTTTTCCGCGATGGAAAGATTCTGCGCGCCACGTTCCCCAGCGCCCAATGGGCCGGGGTGGAACGCCAACTGAGCGCTGCCTGCAACCCCACCGCGCAGGAGTGCGAAATCCGGTGGAATGGCGAGAACTTTCTGGCACTGGCGGTGGATGAGCGCATATTTGGCTCCGATCAACGCGGCTCCGGCTATCGCTTGCTGGAATTCCGCTCGCTGGATCGGGCTGTCCGGGAGTTCACCGCGGGCTGGGCCGGCATGCTGGTGAGCGTTGGCGCGTTCGGCATTCTGCTGGCCCTCGGATTCACTCTGGGTGCGTCGCGATCTCTCTCCAAGCCCATGCGGCAACTGGTGGCGCAGTTGCGAGTTGGGGAGCATGGCAGCGAGTTCCCCGAGCGCCTCACTGCCGGAGACTCGGTCAGGGAGCTGCATCGCGTGGCGGCAGCCTACAACCGGGTAGCCGCCGCTGCCCGCCGTTCCTTCGACGATCTGCAAAAGGCCAAAGTCGCAGCCGAAGCCGCCAGCCGCGCCAAGAGCGAGTTTATGTCCGTCGCCAGCCACGAGTTGCGCACACCCATGAACGGCGTCATCGGCATGACCGATCTTCTGTTGTTGACCGATCTGGACGAAGAGCAGCGCGACTACGCCTGCACCGTGCGCGATTCCGCCGACGGCCTCATGGTAGTCATTAAAGACATTCTCGATTTCTCCCAGTTGGAGAACGGCACCATGATGCTTCACCCGGCGCCCTTCGACCTGCGCCAGACCATCCAGGAGGTGACCCAGCTCATGATTGCGCAGGCAGCCATGAAGCACTTGTCGCTACACACTCGCTATCCGGAGGGCGTGCCCACGCGGTTCATGGGCGACGTGGTGCGCGTCCGCCAGATCGTCACCATCCTGGCTGGGAATGCCGTCAAATTCACACCCGAGGGCCAGGTGGAGGTGGCGGTCGGGATGGCGGAAGACTCGGACGAGGTCCAGCTTTCCGTGACCGATACCGGTATCGGCATTCCAGCCGACAAGCTGGAAATGATTTTCGAAAGTTTCACCCAGGTGGATGGTCGATTGTCGCGGCGTTTCGGCGGCATGGGCTTGGGGCTCGCCATCGTTCGGAAGCTGGTGGAAATGATGGGCGGGCGCATCGTGGTGGAGAGCCTGCTCGGGCAAGGTTCCACGTTTCGCGTGTCGCTGCCGCTCGCGGTCGAAGCCCCCGCATACGTGCCGGCGGCCTTGCAGCAGGAGGCGCAAGCATGCTGACGCGTTCTTTGGCGCTGGCCGCTGTATTCGCCGGCTTGGCAGCGGCCGGGCTCGCCCAAGAGGCGAACTTCGGCATCAGCATGCCGGTGACTGCCAGCGTGGGCGTGATGGATACCCACCGCTTGCAACTGGCCAACCCCGGCAATTCGCCCGCCGCCTTCGGATTCCGCGTGATGCTCTACCCCACTTTAAAGCTGGGGAAGCACTGGTTCGGGTACGCCGCCGTGCAGGCTCGCCTGATGCCGTACTTCTATTACGACGCGTTCTTTCCGGACCGCGACGTGCATACCGATGTCATTCAGGCTTACATGGGATACACCGCGCAGGTGGGCCGATCGACCGTGGTCGTCAAAGCCGGACAACTGGTCTCGGCGTTCGGCGCATTCCCACTGCGCTATGACGACCTCGACAATCCATTGCTGGATCAGCCGCTCTCCTACGTCACGCAACTGCCGCTGCGCACCGATCAACTGTTGTGCGGTACGAATGATCTGCTTTGGCAGCACTACGGCTCCGTCTGGGCCTCGTGCGGGGGAGCGCAGGGTGGTGGCGGGGGACTCACGCCCGTGACCCTGTACGGCATGCCAGGCGTGCAGGCCGAAATCTCCGTGCGGCAGTTCGACGCGCGGTTGCAAGTGACCAGCGGGTCGCCCGCCTATCCGCAAGGCTGGAGCGAGTTCCGCCAGTATCGCCAGTGGACCGCCGGCGCCGGTTTCACCATCCGGCAGGGATTCCGCGTCGGCACTTCGGTGTTCACCGGCCCGTACCTGGAGCCCGCAGTGGCCGGATTACTGCCGGCCGGCACCACCGTCCGCGATTTTCCAGCCACCGGCACGGGCCTCGATGGCCAGTGGGCCAGCGGGCGTTGGAGCGTCTTCGGCGAATGGCAGCATATCCGGTTTGACATGCCGGCCTTCGTCGTCCCGCCTTCCATCAGCTCGGGATATGGCGAGGTGAAGAGAGCGCTGACGCCGCGCCTGTATGTGGCGGGCCGCGCGGGATGGCTGGCCACCGGCCGCGTGACGGATACTGCCGGCATTACCGCAACGCAGTTTGCTCCCTTGCTGAAATCGTACGAAGTGGCATCCGGTTTCTGGCTCAATCGGCGGCAGCTTTTGAAGTTGAGATACTCCTGGCTGCAATCCGGCGACCAGAGCGGCGGCCGCAACAACGTCTACGGCTTCGAGTTGGTCACTCGCTTCGCCGCGCCGTCGGTAGCGTTTCACTGGTAGCGCCGGCGGTCTCTGCCGCCGGTTGCGTTGCCTGACCGGCGACAAGATCGCCGGCGTTACCAGCTCTCCCTCAACATGAGCAACTGGCGACGGTCGGTGCTGCCCCTGTGCGACGGATTGGTGTGGAGCAAACTGGCCGCGGCCATGACCGGATGGACATTACGTTGCGGCGAGCTTTTCAAGCCTGTTGGGGTGCCCGCGCGCGGGCAACGATGGGTATGAAAAGGGGAACGCGTCGGGGTTTCGCGCAGGGGCAAACTCGAGCCAGGCACGGAGATTCGCCAAAAGGCGGCGAATTTCGAGCCTGGCACGGTTTGCGGCGTGCACACCGGCTGGGATTTTCGAGGGTGGAAAGACTGGCATAGGTGCCGAGACTTGCCTGGTCGATCGCCCGGGCCCCGGCGGATTTGCGCGCTTCCACCGCTTGGCGGTGCATCTCCCAAGCCTGGGCGATCGAGCCGGTGACGTAGGCTTGGTGACGGGCGGCCGATTGTAGCCTTCGCCCTTGAGCTGGCCGGTGATCAGGCAGGTCCCGTCGGAGTAGGCGGTATAGAATTTCACGCCCAACCCGAAGGGATGGGCGTAAGTGGTACCGTCGCGGGAGATCAGGAGGAAGTCGTATGTGTGGACGCGGCGCTCGCGGAGGCGAAGCACTTCACGGTGGCACACCGCCAGAAGCGAAATGAGCAAGGGAAAAACGCGCAAGAGGCCAGAGGGCGAAAGATTCGGAGTGGCAGGTACTGTTGCACAGCGGGCCAGTGGAGCAGTGGGGCGGCGGCACCCGCCAGGAGGATTCCCGTGACGGTGATGGGGACACGGCGGCGCTGGACTTTGCCGAGCGCCCAAAAACCAGCGCTGCACGTGATCGCAAGGACCGGTGTAGTCCATGAATGCTGGCCAAAACAGAGGGGAGTGCCAACGCTGACACAGAATATCAGCAAGCCGCCGATTTCGGAGTCGGGGCGTATGCGATGCGGGACCAGGCTCCAGGTGATGAAGATCAGCGCCAGGATTCCAAGGGGAATGCTCATCCAAGATTCGGGCCAACGCTGCCAGGTTAGGCCCAGGGCGAAGAGGCTGGCGATTCCCGCGCCCCAGACACATAAAGGGGCGTGCTGGTTCCAATTCATCACTTCGTGCCAGAAGGAGGGTGGCGCGGAGAGGGCATCAGGAGGTTCCGGCATATTGCGGCGAGAAAACCACACTATTACCGTAAAGCGTAATATGAGAGTCTGAAATACTGCTTTTGGACAACCGAGGAACGTCATGAAGAAATCCAAGAAAGACCCTGTCCGGGAGGACCGCATCCACTTCGACGCCATCGCGGACGCCAATGGGCCGGAAGAGCAAGCCATGGGATGGTATTACTACCTCGACGACAAAATCCGATTCCCTTTTCAGGCCAGGTGCATCGCTCCCCAGATCGTTTCACCACTCAGAAAAGGCGGAACCGTCGAAGTCACGGGCATGGCGCCTGAAGACGCCTGCTCCGCGGAGATGCTGGTGCTGATCCGCTGGAGCGGCCGCACCATGGCCGTTCCCTTGTCACAACTGGTTGCCGTTGATCCCGACGAATCCACTGGCGAGGCGATTGGCGACTGGCATTACTGGGTTGAGCAGGGCTACACTTTCTGAAATCTGCCTGACCGGCGACAAGATCGCCGGCGTTACCCAGCTCTCCTGCTAGACTGAAACCTTCTTGGAAAACCACCATCAGGACAGTCTGGTCCGCGGCCTGGGCATCGTACAGGCCACGGCGCTCAACATGAGCAACATGATCGGGGTGGGGCCCTTCATCACCATCCCCCTGATCATCGCCTCGATGGGAGGCCCGCAGTGCATGCTGGGCTGGCTGCTGGGGGCGGTGCTGGCGCTCTGCGACGGATTGGTGTGGAGCGAACTGGCCGCCGCCATGCCCGGCACGGGCGGCACTTACGTCTACTTACAGGAGGCCTTTCGTAGGACCAACCTCCGCGACATCCTGCCCTTCCTCTTTATCTGGCAGTTCATCTTCAGCGGACCGCTCGAAATTGCGTCGGGATACATCGGGTTCTCGCAATACGCCGGATACTTCTGGCGCAGCATGGGACCGGGGCAAAGCCGCCTGCTCAGCGTGGTGGTGGGGGCTCTGGTGATCGTTCTGCTCTATCGCCGGGTGAGCGCGGTGGGGCGGCTCGCGGTGTTGTTTTGGATCGGCGTGCTGGCCACGGTGCTTTGGATCATAGCCAGCGGCCTGGCTAATTTTCACGCCAGGGTGGCCTTCGACTTTCCGCCCAACGCGTTCACTTTTTCCACTGGGTTCGTCACCGGACTCGGCTCCGCCATGCTCATCGCCATGTACGATTTCATGGGTTACTACGACATCTGCTATGTCGGCGGCGAAGTGCGTAACCCCGGCCGCGTCATTCCGCGCTCCATCATTTATTCGGTGCTGGCGGTGGCGGCCATCTATGCATTGATGAACATCAGCATCATCGGCGTCGTGCCGTGGCGTGAAGCCGTGCAATCGAAATTCATCGCCTCGCAATTCATGATGAAGCTCTATGGGCCTCACGCGGCTTCGGTGGTGACGGTATTGGTTCTCTGGACCGCGTTCGCCTCCGTCTTCGCGTTGCTGCTGGGGTACAGCCGTATCCCTTATGCGGCCGCGGTGAACGGCCACTTCTTTGCGGCCTTCGGGCGCGTGCACCCTAACGGTAAGTTCCCCCACGTGTCGTTGTTGGTGATGGGAGGGCTCGCTCTTTGGAATCTGGACGTGGTCATCTCCGCGCTGCTGACTTCGCGAATCCTGATTCAGTTCATCGGGCAGGTGATTGCGCTCCAGTATCTGCGCAAACACCGTCCCGACGTGGCGCGGCCGTTCCGCATGTGGCTCTACCCCGTCCCGAGCATCATCGCTTTTTCGGGATGGGCGTATGTCTTCCTCACGTCCGGCTGGGCGTTCGCCGCATTTGGCCTGCTGACTCTGGGTCTGGGCGTAGTGGCGTATGCCGTCTGGAAGGGGGTCAGACCGGGTCAAAAAACCGGCACAGCGAACGGGTAACGCCGCCGGTTTTTCATCCCGTTTGCGGCACGGTCTGCCCCTAATTGACAGACGACATAAAACGATCGTCTGTCCTACAACTGGAACTCGGCTCGCACTACTTCATCTTCCAGCGAGTGCTTGAGGCTGAATCCGAGTTTCTCGCAGATGCGCATGACATCGCGGTTGTCGGGCAGGATGTCCGCGGTCAGCCTGGTCAGCTTTTCGTCGGCTCCCACAATCAGCAGCCGTGCCAGCAGTTCCTTACCCAAGCCGCGGCCCTGGAATTTGTCGCTGATCAGCACGGCTACTTCCGCGTCGTTGGTGCCGTGGATCTTGGACATGCGGCCGACGCCCAGAATTTCGGGTTCTCCGGAGGCGGGATTGCGCCCCTCGGCGACCAGGGCCATTTCGCGATCGTAGTCGATGAAGCAGATGCGCGTGAGCCGCTCGTGCGTGACCCGCTGCTCCAGGTTCATGAAGTGGAAGTAGCGCAGGTAGACGCTGCGCTCGCTGAGCGTTTCGTGGAACTTCACCATGGCCGGCTCGTCTTCCGGCCGAATGGGCCGGATGGTGACCGGGTTGCCGTCCTTTGTGGTCCATGAGGCGACATAGCGTGTAGGATAGGCGCGGATGGCCGTCTTCGGCACCTGGTCCAGGGTGACTTCGGGACCATGCACCACCACGCGCGCGTCCAGGGCAATCAAGCCATCGGGGGAGGCCAGCAGCGGGTTGATATCGATTTCCTTGATCCAGCGCTGCTCGGCCACCAGGGCGCTGAAGCGGACCATCAGCACTTCGAGAGCCTGCAGGTCCACCGGCTTGCGGCCGCGGACGCCTTTCAGTTCGAGAGCCTGCAGGTCCACCGGCTTGCGGCCGCGGACGCCTTTCAGCGCCTTATAGATCTTGGTCTGCTCCATCATGCGGCGCGCCAGCGTGGTGTTGAGCGGCGGCAGGCCCAGGGAGCGGTCTTTGAAGACTTCCACCAGTTGCCCGCCGGTGCCGAAGAGCAGCACAGGCCCGAATTGCGGATCCAGGCTGGAACCGATGATCAGCTCGTAGGCATCCTTGAGTTTGATCATGGGTTGCACGGTGACACCCTGGAAATGCTGCGCGCCCACCTTCTCCGCGACCGATGCCTGAATGGCGTTGAAGGCCCGCTCCACAGCTTCGGCAGTCCCCAGGTTCAACTGGACGCCGCCGACATCGGTTTTGTGGGTGATGGTTTCCGAGTACAGTTTAAGGACGATGGGGTAACCGATCTGATTGGCGGCTTTCACTGCCGCGGCGGCATCGGTGGCGATGATGGTCTGTGCCGTGGGAATGCCGTAGGCCGCCAGCAGTTGTTTGGATTCGAACTCCGTCAGGATGCTACGGCTCTCGCCGCGGGCGCGGCCGATGATCTCGGCCACCAGCTTGCGGTCGGGGGCCCACCCGGCGGATTCTTCCGGCATGTCCGGCGTCTCATAGAGGCCCCGGAGGTTGTAGCTGTATCGCCACATGTAATTGAAGGCGCGGGCCGCGGTGTCGGGATAGGGGAAGGTGGGGATGTTGGCGCGGTTGAGGATCTCTTCCCCGGCTGCTACATCCACGCCACCCGGCTTGCCTTCCTGTTTGGCCAGGGGCTTGAGTTGCTCGGCGATGCGCGTGGGATCGGTCATGGCCTGTGGGGTCAGAATCACCAGCATGCCGTCGGAGTTGGGATCCTTGGCGGCGATTTCGAGAGCCTTGGCATAGCGCTCGGGAGAAGCGTCTCCGATGATATCCACCGGATTGTTGTGGCTCCAGGTGGCTGGCAGAACGGCGTTGTATTCCGCCATGGTTGCATCGGTCAGTTCGGCGAGTTCCCCGCCTCCCATGATGAGCGCGTCGGTGGCCAGAACTCCGGGACCTCCGGCGTTGGTGACGATGGTGAGACGCGGGCCCTTAGGGCTGGGCTGCTTGGAGAGCACTTCCGCCATATAGAACAGGTCGGCGATGTTGTTCACGCGCAATACGCCGCTGCGCCGGAAGGCGGCTTCCAGCACCTCATCGCTGCCGGTAAGCGATCCGGTGTGCGATGCCGCTGCTTTGGCTGCCGCCGCGGAGCGTCCCGGTTTGATGACGATGATGGGCTTGTTGAGCGCCACTTCGCGCGCGGCCGAGATGAAGCTGCGGGCGTTGCCGATGGATTCCATGTAAATCACGATCGACTTGGTCCGCGGGTCGTTGCCCAGATGGTAGATCAGGTCGCCCCAACCTACGTCGACCATGGAGCCGACCGATACAAACGCACTGAAGCCCACCATTTCCTTCAGGCGGAGCCGACCGATACAAACGCACTGAAGCCCACCATTTCCTTCAGGCTCCAGTCGAGTACCGCCGTACAGAGTGCGCCACTCTGGCTGATGAAACCCACCGAGCCGGGCCGCGCGATGGTGGTGGCGAAGGTGGCGTTCATGCCGGATAGCGGGCTCATGACGCCCAGGCAATTCGGCCCGATGACACGGATGTCGGCGTCCTGCGCTTCCTTCAGCAACTGCCGTTCGAGCTCGGCCCCTTCCGGTCCGATTTCTTTGAAGCCGGCTGAAATCACGACGGCGCCACGGACGCCGTTCTCGCCGCATTCCCGAATGATGCCGGGGATGGAGGGCGGAGGCGTCACGATCACGGCCAGATCGACCTGCTCGGGGATCTCCGAAATGGACTTGTAAGCTTTCACGCCCAGAACGCTGGGGCGCTTCGGGTTCACGGGATACACCGTGCCGCCGAAGGGACTGGTGACCAGGTTCCAAAGGACGGTTCTGCCTACGCTGTTCGTGGTTTCGGTGGCACCGATGACGGCGACCGTTTTGGGGGTGAAGAAGACATCGAGAGGTTGGTTCCTCTGTTGACGGGTTCTCTTTTTTGCGGGCTTACTGGTTGTTTGCATTTTCTTCGCTTTCCGTCTTCGTGCCGAACGCGGCCTCGTTTAGAGCTGTCACCACGTCCAGTGTATTGAGTCCGTTCTTGCGGGCTACCGTTTCGATATCACAGTCGTCGCAGGGCGTGCGAAAATGCAGCGCTTCGAAGACGGGAACGGTGTCGGGATAGCGCTGTTTCACTTCCCGGATGATCATATCGCGGCGGATCAGGTGATCAAATCGAAACATAGGAGCCCTTTCAGGAGAGCTTCGTAGTGCACCCCATCTGCCAAAGGAAGCGTCCGTATTATCAATACCTTAGATCATGGGGGTCGGCCAAGCTGGGTGATATGCCCCAACTTGCGGAACAAGGCCATTCGCGCTTACGTATGATAGAGACGGATTGGGCATGCGTTTCTCGACTAAATTTGACCTGTGGCTGATGGTCGTGCTGGTGGCGGCAGCATTCGTTTCGCTGGCATGGCCGCTGATTGGGCCGCATCACGCAACCATCCCGCGGTGGGTGCTTCCGCTGCCCTGGCTGCTCTGGGCGTACGTCCTGCTGGCCACTCTGCCGCAATATTACGAAGTGCGGCCGGAAGGGCTATTCATCAGGCAGGGTGTCCGCAAGGCACTGATTCCGTACGATTCGCTGGTGGAAGTACAGCCGCAGACGGACTCGCGCGGCGCCGGGGTGTACTCGCTGGAGCGCATTCAGGTGGTGACGCGGGAGCAAGGCACTTTCATCATTGCACCGCGCGATCAGGGGGGCTTTCTGGAGGAACTGGCACGGCGGACACCGCTGCTCGAGCGGAAGGGTTTCGGGCTAGGAGTGGGGATCTAAATTCTGTCAGCCTGATCTGCGCGATTATTGCAATCTGCAATAAATGACGCACATCAGGCTGACAGAATTTCCGCCTGCGCCATGATGCGGAGGGTCACCAGCGCCAGGGGGACGGCCAGCCAGGCTGTCCGAGTCTGCAGCGCTCTCCAGCCGAGCAGGAGGAGCAGCGGCGAATAGACGCGGCCGAAGGCGAAGGTATCGGCCCAAAGCTCGGTGAAGCTGACCTGGATCATCATTATGGCAAATAGGGCGAGGGCGATATCGGTGAGGAGGATCGGATCGCGTGATCACTCCACCTCTGCTCACTCTTGCGTCGCACACCCTGCGACTATCCTGAAGACAGATATTTTCCATCCAGCCGGATGTGGATTGGGACTAAGTCGGCGTCGCTCTCCTCGGCTTTGGGAGGAGCTTTCGCGACAGGCGGCTCGGGGACCGCCGGCGGAACAGACGCCGCCTCGGCCGCCGCCTGCCTGCGCAGACTGGCTCGTCTCAGGGTTGCCAGCGCCTTTTTGGCTTCCAGGCGTACGGCGGCATCGCAGTCTGAGGTAGCCTGCATCAGGTGGCCGGCGTACTCCGGCTTGCCCACCTGCGCCATCACCCTCGCGGCGGTGGATCTAAACGGCACCCGGGCGTCGCGGAGCATTCCGGCCGTCAGCTCGTCAACTCCGTCTTCTTCGAGAGTGTGCAAGCCCAGTAGAGCGTTGCCAACCACCCGATCGCTTGGATCCTTCACACACCCCCATAAAGCCGTGCGCGCCGCTGGGGTTTTGCGGCCCCAAAGCGACTCCAGGGCGCTGGCTCGCACCCCTTCGTCTGACGAGGTCAGGAAACGCTGCGGCCAGTTGGCATTGCAGATGCGGCGCCCCATGAGCACAATGGCCCGCTCCGCAATATCGGAGTCGGGATAAGTGGTCAAGTGACTAAGCAGGAGAACCAGCCTTGGACCCGCGGAGATCTCGTTCAAGATGTCGAGAATGCGCGCTATTGCCGGACGAGGAAGCTGATATTTGTCCCCAGACCGGCCGGGCAGCAGGTCCGCAAGATCGATATCCAGCCGCTTGGCGACACGAATGAACTTCAGGCAGAGATCCAGGAGCTTGGCGCGGTTGAAACGTCCTGGTCGCGTCAGCTCGATCAGAAACTCCGGGCAACTCAACAATCTGGCATAGGGGATGGAAACATCCGACGAATCCACTGTAGATTCCAATAGTGAGAATCCGGCCTCAAAGAACGCATCCGGGGCCTTGTTTGCCAGGTCGTGGAGCCCGGTACGCAGCGATACGCTGCCGGCCGGTTCCCGGAGAATCGAGCGGAGACAGGCCTGTGTCGTTCGAACCTCCTGGCTGACTTCTCTAAGCCGCTGCTCTAGTTCACCTTGCATAGTGGCAACGAGCCCGGTCCGTCTGCGTGCGTTCTACTTCTTCATGTTTCACATCGGCCGCGTTGCGGGAAATAAGAGCCGCCGCCCAATGGAAATAAATTCTGTTTATCATAGTATAAAAAGTGTTGAAGACCTGAATCTGCCGATATATAATCACAACGGAGAGGGTAGGCACCTCTTCCAAGTGGTGGGGTGAGCTGGATGTCGGGCCGAAACGATTACGAACAAAGAATTTGCACGGCGGAAGAGGCGGCGAAACTGGTCCGATCGGGGGACCGCGTGTGGATTCACACGGGATGCGCGACGCCGGAGCCTCTGGTGCAGGCGCTGGCCGGTCGAGCAGCAGAGTTACGGGATGTTGAGATTCTCCACATGGTGGCCTGCGGTAGCGCGGCTTATTCGCGGCCAGAGATGGCCGACCACCTCCGTCTGAATTGCCTGTTCCTGAGCGGGTGTGTCCGCGAGGCGGTGGCCGAAGGGCGCGCGGATTACACTCCCATTTCCCTGAGCGACATTGAGGGGATGCTCTGTTCGGGCGAGATGCCTGTAGATGTGGCGATGGTGCAGACGGCTCCTCCCGATGCTCACGGATTCCTGAGCCTGGGAGTGAGCGTGGACTGCACCATGACTGCCGCGCTTCAGGCGAAGACGATCATCGCGGAAGTGAATCAGCAGATGCCGCGGACCTTGGGCGATACGTTCCTGCACGTGAGCAGAGTCGCGGCGGTGGTGGAGACTTCGCGCCCCCTGATGGAACTGCGGCCGGAAACGCCGACTGCGGTGCAGGAACGGGTGGCGCGGCATGTGGCCTCGCTGATTCCCGATGGCGCCACGCTGCAAATGGGAATCGGAGGAATCCCGAACGCGGTGCTGGCCTGCCTAGGCGACCATCGCGACCTGGGAATTCACAGTGAAATGTGCTCCGATGGAGTGGTGCCGCTGATCGCCTCCGGTGTGATCAACGGCGCGCGGAAGTCGCTGCACGCGGGCAAGGCGGTCACGGGGTTCGTGCTGGGGTCCAAGGTGCTTTTCGATTTTCTGCATCACAATCCGGCCTTCGAGTTCCGGCCAACACGGTACGTGAACGATCCGTTCGTGATCGCGCAGAACGACAACCTGATCTCCATCAATTCAGCCCTGCAGGTGGATATCACGGGGCAGGTCTGTGCGGATTCGATCGGCACGCGGCCTTACAGCGGATTCGGCGGCCAACTGGATTTCATCCGCGGGGCGGGGCGTTCGAAGGGCGGCAAGCCGATTATCGCGCTGCCTTCGACGGCGAAGGGTGGAACGGTATCGCGGATCGTCCCCATGCTGGACCCGGGAGCGGGCGTGGTGACCACGCGCAGCGATGTGCACTACGTGGTGACGGAACACGGCGTGGCGTACCTGCGCGGCAAGACGCTGCGGCAGAGGGCGGAAGCACTGATCGGGATCGCGGACCCGCGGTTCCGCGGCGCGTTACAGAGTTTTGCGGAGCGCACTCATTTTCTGGAACGGAAGGGCGCCCTGGTGTGAGGTGGATATGACAAACGTCAAGCCAGATCGCGGAATGGTGGAGTTCAATACGGAAGAGTGCAAGGGCTGCGGCCTCTGCGTGGAGGCGTGCCCGCCGAAGGTGCTTCGGCTGAGCGAGCGATTGAATCACTATGGCTACCACACGGCGGAATACCTGGGAGCGGGCTGCACGGGGTGCGGCATCTGCTTCTTCGCCTGTCCCGAGCCTGGCGGGATCGCGGTGCTGAGAAGGCCGGTGGCGGCGTAGAAGGGAGATGCCATCAATGCTCAATTGACCAAAGGCAATGAGGCCATCGTGAAGGCTGCGGTGCTGGCGGGCGCGCGCGCGTTTTACGGGTACCCCATCACGCCGGCGAGCGAGATTGCGGAAGCGGCGGCGCTGTATTTTCCGCAGGCGGGCGGCGTCTTCGTGCAGGCGGAAAGCGAAGTGGCCGCCATCAACATGCTCTATGGCGCGGCGGCGACGGGCGGACGGTGCATGACGGCGTCCAGCGGCCCGGGCATCAGCCTGATGCAGGAAGGGTTCAGCTACCTGGCCGGGGCGGAACTGCCTTGCGTGATTGCCGACATTATGCGCGCGGGTCCAGGCTTGGGCAACATCGCGCCGGAGCAGGGCGACTACAACCAGATTGTGAAGGGCGGCGGGCACGGCAACTATCGCACCCTGGTGGTGGCGCCGGATTCGGTGCAGGAGATGGCCGATCTGACCACCCTGGCATTCGACCTGGCCGACCGCTATCGCAATCCCGCGGTGGTGCTGGCCGATGGATTCATCGGGCAGATGATGGAGCCGGTGACCTTCGCCGATCCGCGGCCGATTGCGGTGCCGCCGGAGTGGGCGGTGACCGGCACCAAAGAATCGCGGCACAACCTGGTGAGTTCCATCTACCTGGAGCCGGACAAGATGGAGCGGCACATCCGCAAGCTGGAGGCCAAGTACCAGGAGGCGGAGCGGTGCGAGACGCGCGCCGAATGCTGGCGCACCGAAGATGCCGACCTGGTGTTGGTGGGCTACGGAATTGTGGGACGCATTTTGAAAGCGGTGGTGGAAGAGGCGCGGCGGCAGGGCATGAAAGTGGGGCTGCTCCGGCCCATCACGTTGTATCCGTTCCCGGTGGAGCAGATCCGCGCGGCGAGTCGCAGGGCGCGGGCCTTCGCGGTGGTGGAGATGAGCACGGGGCAGTTGCGCGAGGATGTGCGCCTCGCGCTGGAGGGTCGGCGGCCGGTGGAATTCTACAGCCGCGTGGGCGGCAACGCGCCCTCGGCGGAAGACGTACTGGCCTTTGTCGAAGGCAAGTTCGAGGCGCTGAGAGAGGAGTTGGTCCATGGGTAGCTTCACGATCACGCACGAGAGAGCGGACTGCTTCTACGGCCGCTTCGAGCGCAAGGCGGAACTGCAGCACCAGACGCACTATTGCCCGGGTTGCGGGCACGGCATCGTACACAAGCTGCTGGCCCGGGCGATCGATGAATTGGGCGTGCAGAACCGCACCATCCTGATCAGCCCGGTGGGTTGCTCGGTATTTGGCTATTACTACTTTGACGTGGGCAACGTGCAGGCGGCGCACGGGCGCGCGCCGGCGGTGGCCACGGGCGTGAAGCGAGGCCTGCCGGATCGCATCGTGATTGCCTACCAGGGTGACGGCGACCTCGGCGCGATCGGGACGGCGGAGATTGTCCATGCCGCCAATCGCGGCGAAGCCATCACAGTCATCTTCGTGAACAACGGCATCTACGGCATGACTGGCGGGCAGATGGCGCCCACCACGCCGCTGGGTAAGAAGACCATCACGTCGCCGTTCGGACGCGATGCCCTGAACGAAGGCTATCCGCTGCACATTTGCGAACTGCTGGCCAGCCTGGAGGCTCCGGTGTTTCTGGAGCGTGTGGGCCTGGGCAACAACAAGCAGATCATGGGCGCGGCCAAGGTACTGCGCAAAGCGGTGGAGAACCAGGTCAAGGGCTTGGGCTTTTCGCTGGTGGAAGTACTGTCGCCATGTCCCACCATTTGGAAGATGGATCCGGTGGAGGCGCAGCGCTTCGTGCGGGAAGAGATGGCGGCGACGTTCGGGATCGGCAACTATCGCGATCGCACGGCGACGGCGCTGCCGCGTCCGCCCCATGCGGCGGCTCCGCAGGTGGCAGAGCTTCCGGGAATTCTGGGCTTAAGCGGCGAGGATCGGCCGGCGCCCGCGGATGGCGCGATGAGCGCGCTGGATTCGCGTATCAAAGTGGCCGGATTCGGCGGGCAGGGCGTGCTGATGCTGGGCGACCTTCGTATGGCCCCGAAATGCGGTCGGGAACCTCCAATTGTCACGTGCGGTTGTCCAGCCAGCCGATCGATTCGCCGGTGGTCTCCAAGCCGAATGTGCTGCTGGCGATGAACGAGCCTTCGCTGCACAAGTTCCTGCCGACGGTGGAAGAGGGCGGGATTGTGCTCTACAACGGCGAGACGATTCCCGAAGAGTGTGGGCGCCAGGATCTCCGCATGGTGGCGTTGCCCTTCACCCGCATCGCCGACGAGATGGGGGCGACCAAGGCGGCGAATATCGTGGTGCTGGGAGCCCTGCTGGAGGCCACGGACTTAGTGGAGACGGAGCAGGCCACGCGCGCGCTGGGCAAGCTGGTGAAGAGCAGAAAGTGGTTCGACATCGATGTGCTGGCGCTGGAGCGCGGGCGCGAAGAGATGCGCAAGACGGCGGTGCCGGTGAGTGAAGACTATTTGTGGGGCGTGTAGGGCGCCCTCCTCTTTGCGGCACTTTTCTGAATCGGATGGCGTCCAAAAGGCTGATAGTGTTCGGCCTTGCTGATTCGGCCGGGGCAGTCTTACCGGCAG
>OKRF01000059.1:19837-27254 GCA_900290315.1 Candidatus Sulfopaludibacter sp. SbA3
TCCAAAAGGCTGATAGTGTTCGGCCTTGCTGATTCGGCCGGGGCAGTCTTACCGGCAGGTGGTTGCGTCCTGTCTCAGGAAGAGAATCGACCCACATGAGCTATGGAGTTGCGGTGATACTCAACCCTGCAAAGAAAGCGGCGATAGCCTTCGCGTGGATGGCATTTCTGGCATTGCCTATGGTGGCTGTTGCGGCCATCGACGCGCAGTCCGCATCGCCTCACGCAGGTGCAGCGATCAGCGTCAAGCCTTCGGGACCCAGATTCGAAGTGGCCTCCATCAAGTCCGCTCCTCCACTGGCTCCGGAACTGCGGCGTTCCCCGGGCACGCCGCCGGGAGTGCGCATGGACAAGGCGCAGGCGAGCTTCGGCGGTATGTCCCTTGCGGCGCTGATCTCGTACGCCTACGGGGTCAAGCTCGCACAGATCTCAGGTCCGGAGTGGCTGACTACCCAACGGTTCGACATCCTGGGCAAGTTGCCGGAAGGCGGATCCACGGAAGGCGTTCCGGAAATGATGCAGGGGCTGCTGGCGGAGCGCTTCGGTTTGAAACTCCATCGCGAGAGCAAGGAATTTGCGGTCTACGCGCTGGTGGCTGCCAAGGCCGGCATCAAACTGACGCCCAGGCCGGAGGACTTCGACCCGAGGACGCACAACGACCAGATGGCCCTCCCCATCTTGAGCCTCACCCTGATACTGGAGCAGATGGTCGACCTGCCGGTAGTGGATGAGACCGGACTACAAGGGCGGTATCTGTTCCCCTCGCAGGCGATCCAGCAGGCGATGATCGCCGGGACAACGGGCAGAGGGCAGCAGCGCGCGGCGTCGGCGGCCGGCGGCGTGGCGGAGGCTTCGGAACCGGCGGACTCGGGTGTGGCCGCGCTGCTGCTGCCGGTGGGAATGAAGCTGGAAAAGAAGAAGGTTAACCTGCCAGTGTTGGTCGTGGAAAGCATGCGGCCAACGCCGACGGAAAACTAGGCCGGTTCCGTGCAGCAATCGGCGGAGCCTTCGCAACCGATTCAGTCAATACACCTTCCATTTGAAGATCGGCTCTGGATCGGCTCGCAGAGGTGGAACTCCACGCCATCGCCGATACGCGGGATGGGAGTCGTCTTTACCCTGCGCCAGTCACGAATCCAGATCCGCACCTTCGTGCGGATCTCAAGTTCGGTGGTGACGCAGCCTCCAGCGCACCAAGCATCCTGACGCACTCCTTCACGTACTCTTCAATGGCTTGCTCCAACAGGGATCGTCCCTGATTCGCTAAGTGCCAAACGATGCTCGCCTTTCCTCCGCGGACGTTTAGAAGGTCACTTCGTTGAAGTTGGCACACTGCACAGTGAGCGAACGACAACAGCACACGCACGACCTCGCGATCATGGTCTTCCCAAGCCAATAAATCGGCCTGTTGGCGATCGCGAAAGGCGTGCAGGGCAATCGGCCACTCCTTCAAGTAGGTATTTCCGCCGACACAGCAGGTAAGAACATGATCCATATCGCCCGACCTTTCGATGTGATAGACCGTCTGCGGGCCAGGCCACCTTAGATCGCACTGGCATGATTCCCTCCAAACTGAAGGAAAAACGGGCGAGCACTGATGCCGCTTTGCGATGTGCCCCGTTCAGTGAACAGGATTGGGTTAAGTTACTGGGGCGACACGAATTTGTAACCCACCCATGGCTCGGTGAGTATGTACTTCGGCTTAGCCGGGTTGGGTTCGATTTTCTTGCGCACCTGGTTGATGAAGACGCGTAGATACTCGGGCTCATCGCCGTAATCCGGCCCCCAGATGGCCTGCAGGAGTTCGCGGTGCGTGACCGGCTTTCCTTCGTGCGACACCAGGTATCTAAGCAATTCAAATTCCTTTGGCGTCAGCCGCACATCCACGCCGTGAGCGTGGACGTGGCGGGTCTCAAAATCGATATTTCCAGGTCCGGAGCGGCGAATGTATGCGGGCCGCCTTCGGGCGATGAGGGGGAGCGCCGCAGAGCCGCACGAATGCGCGCCAGCAGTTCTTCAATGCTGAAAGGCTTGGTGACGTAATCATCGGCGCCGGCATCCAATGCGGCCACCTTGTCCTTCTCGGTGTTGCGAACCGAGAGGATGATCACCGGAATGTCCGATCCCGCGCGCAGCGCGCGGCACGTCTCCAGACCGCCGATGCCAGGCATGTTCATGTCCAGCAGCACGAGATTCGGCATTTCGCGGGGCGCCGTCTCCAGGGCGTCTTCGCCGGTACGGGCTTCAATCACCTCGTAGCTGTGCGCCACCAGCGTGGCCTTCATGACACGGCGAATCTGCGGATCGTCATCCACCACAAGAATCTTTCCGGCGCTCAATTGTCGCGACCTCCGTAAATAGCGAGTGTGAAGTAAAAGGCCGAGCCTTGCCCCCGTTCGCTTTCCACCCAGATGCGCTCGCGATGCGCTTCCACAATGCCTTTCGCGATTGCCAGTCCCATGCCGGTGCCTTTCGTTTCGAAGCGGTGCTGCCGTCCGCGGAAAAACTTGTCGAAGATCAGCGTCCGCTCGTTCTCTTGGATGCCGGGACCGCGGTCCGCGACTCCAATCACGATCTTCCCACCCTTCACCGCCGCTGACACAGTAATCGGCGAATCGGCCGGTGAGTACTTCGTCGCATTTTCTACGAATTGCTTGATGACCTGTTGCACGAATTCCGGATCCGCCTCGGCGGCAGGCAGGTTGGACGGTACTTCCACGGTGATCGCGCGCCCGTGCAAGGCGGGCCGCAACTCGGCCAACACGTTCGAGATCAGTTCCGCAAGCTGAACCGGCCGCTTCTCCAGGTGGATCTTGCCGGCTTCGATTCGCGCCATGGCGATGACTTCCGACGCCAACTGGTTCAGGCGATCCGCCTCCTCGTTGATGATGGTTAGCAGTTCCTGGTCCGATGCGCCCGCCCGGCTCAGCAGGCTGGTCACCGCGGCTTTGATGGAGGTCAGCGGCGTATTGATGTCGTGGGCTAGCGAATCCAGCAGCGCGGACTTCAGCACCTCACTCTGCCGGGCCGCTTCCGCGTGACTGGCGTCTTCCAGCGCGCGCGCCTTCTCGATGGAGATGGCCATCAGGTTGGCGATGGCGCGCACCATTTGCTCGGAAGGCAGCGGCCCCAACAGCGCCATGCTGCCCAAAGTCCGCCCGCCCAAGCGCACCGGCGCGGTGGCCACGCTGCGCCGCAGGTCCAGCGACACATCGGGAATCTCCGCGGCGGCGCGCAGGTCATGATCGCTCACCGGCTGGCTCTCCGGTCCGGAACGCAGAATCTCATCGGTGAGGCCGTAATAGAAGGCTGCGCCCTCACATCCGAAAACCTGGATCACCTTCTGCACGAACTCGCGAATGGTCCTGCGCGGGTTGCCGCTGAGCATGGTGGTCTGCACCAGGTCGTAAAGTCTCTGGGTTTCCAGCCGGCGAGCATCGGCCTCGGCCGTGCGCCTGCGCGCATAGGCCGAGAGTTGACTGGCCGTCACCGCGGTCACCAGGAAAGCCACGAATACCACCTGGTTTTGCGGATCCTGAATGGTCAGCGTGCCGACTGGCGGGAGGAATTCCAGGTTGAAACCGAGCACCGCAACAACCGATGCCAGCATTGCCTCTGCCAGGCCCCACCACGTGGAGATTCCGAGAATCACCAGTAGCAGCGAGAGCGCTACCGTGGTGTTATTGACGTGTAGCACCGTCCGATAAATCGCGATCACTCCGACCACCAGCGCAACAGATGCGGCAAATCGCAGAGCTTTAGGATACACAGCTATCTGATTCTAGCCCGGAGGCTGACGGAGCGGGCGAGATAATTGGGTGGCGGCGAGAGTCAGTTTCGCCTCGTGGCCAGCATTTGCGCCAGCCGGAGTCGAAGCTCCTCGATGGCTCTTCGCCGCGCTTTCTGCACCTGCCACTCACTCATTTCCAGTATCGGCGCGATCTGCCGCAGGGTTAGGCCGTGCGTGTAGTGGAGGGTAATCAAGCTCTTGGTTTTCGCATCGAGCGCACGGATGGCGCTGGAAACGGAATTTCGGACCTCCTCCTCTGCGAGCTTTTCTTCCGGCGAGAGTCCGCGGAGTCCGGCATGATGTCGGCAAATTTTCGCACGCCGTCCGCCTGATGGACCTTGGCATCGAGCGGGAAGGGCGCGTTGGCACCTGGCGCCGTGATGGTCTTGGCGTACTGGCTCGGCGTCAAGCCCATTTCCTCGGCAACCTCAGTATGCGTGGCCGTCCGCTGCAGCCGATGTTCCAGCCCCGATCGCACCACCCGAGTCTCCTTGGTACGCCGCCGCTCTTCGCGCGATAATGCGTCGACCGAGCGAAGACTGTCCATGATCGCACCGCGAATCTTATGTTCGGCGTACGTTTTGAGTTGCAACTCGCGTGCGGGGTCAAAGCGATCGATTGCCGCGATCAGGCCGATCACGCCAGCCGAAATAAGGTCATCCAGATCTACCCGACCCTGAATGCTCTGGTGAACGCGTCTCGCGACCCATTTGACATGCGGCAAATGTTCCAGGATGAGACGCTCGCGTTCTTCCCGAGTACATTGATCCCCAACGCACGCGCCCGGTAAGGCCATAACGCTGCCAATTCTCTCTTATCGGCCGTTCGAGCGACAGTCTGAATGACCTTCGCAACGGCCGGCCACTTTTTTGGTTGCGGCGACGCTGCCCTGTGGGACAGACGATCGTTTTGGGTCGTCTGTCTTCTTCAGGCTGTGCGGGCATTTTCGAGAGAGGATCCTGCCGGGAGTTTGTGAGAAGCCGGAGATCAGTGCGTGACTACGAAATTGTGCACGGCAGTTCCGGCGGTCACGATCGCGGTTGCGCGATTGACGTGCACCAGCATTCCAGCAATTTTGGGGTGACTCTTCCCTATCAAATACTCCGCTAAGACTGCGATCCCCACGATGCTGAACTTCACTCCGGCGGACCGCATGCCGAACCGTCCATTCGAGCCGGCCAGCAGCGGATTCTCCTCCACCTGTCCCCAGGAGCTTGCGGTGTCAAGGGATTGCGCGGCAAGGAGCGGAACCAGGCTCAGTTTCCAGGATTTCTGTACATCTCGATTGGTCTTTCGCGCTCCATCGACGATGGGGGCAAAATGAGGAACCAAACTCAGAGTCGACGCAGCGATGTCTTGGCCAAATACCGCGGATGAGAGGAGCAAAGCGGCCAGAACGAGTCGTTGCATTCTTGTTTTCCTTTGGACCCGATTTTCGGGGCACGCCTCTCATCGGCGGCTGGGACTTGTTTCGAGGGCCTCGTGATTCTTTTTTCGCAGCGAGGTTTTTGGTGGGACGGCGCAAGCCAGGAAAGATCTATCCCGCGGTTGGTGGATCTGCCGAATAGGCTGTCGGTACCGGAAGGATCAAGTCCCTAAACTAAACTACATGACTAAGCTGCAGCCGCGAACCGCAGCCCGCAGGCGTCATCGCCGGTTCAAAGTGAACAGCATTGGACCTTAACCCCCAGCCCCCGACCCCCGCTTTTGGTAGCTTCTGGCCAGTTCCATGTAAACGCCTAAGTCGCGGTCCAGGTCGCCTTGCGTTCCATCGAAATAGAAATTACGGATGGGGAGGCCGCCTAGGTCGCGGCTGATGCGCGGATAGATGGCCTCGCAGACTATGCCGTTCATACAGGTAAACGGACTGATGTCGATAATACCGGCCGCGCCCTTCCTGGCCAGGTAGACTACCTTACCGACATTGAGGACCATTTCGCCGAAGGCGCCCTCGCGCGGGAGTAGGGGCGGGCGCATTCCAGAATCTCGTAAATGTCCGGCTCTTCGCGGCCCTGAAAATCCTCCACGAAGGGCGCGGTCAATACGTGCTCATCGCGCTTCTGCACACGCTTGCGCACCCACGCCCCCAGAGCCTCCGTGGTCCAGATGCGGCCGGTGAGCTGGAGCTTGCGGAAGTGTTCGGAGTTGGTGTACCAGATCCACTCCACGATGTCGCTGACCCAGGCCTCGGCGCCGTACCCTTCCAGGCACCGGATCAGGTTCTCATTGGAGAAGGTATTCAGGCGGCAGAATATCTCGCCCACTATGCCGACTACGGGGAGCGTCCGGTGACGGTTGCGCGACAGCTTGCGGAATCGGTCGCGGCTGCGTACCAGGGAATCGCGCAGCGACAGCAATTGCACTGCGGGCTCCACGGGGGTGGATTCCAGCGTGTGGCACAGATCCGCCAGGGCTTCTTCATAGACCGTCTCGCTATCGCCGCGGCGCTCTTCGTAGGGCCGGCACAGGAGCAGCAGTTTTTCCAGAAGGTCGGCGCAGAGAAGGGCGCGCCAACCTGTGCGCACGAACGGCTTGGCGAGGCTCCCGAGTCCCTGATAGGCGTTCTGGCTGGTGGGCGAGAGAATCTCCACGGCGCTGTAGCCGTTGTGGTCCAGCACGTGGCGCAGGTAGGGCGCATACTGCCCGAAGCGGCACGGACCTTCGGCCGTGGGCATGAACAGCGCCACGCGGGAGGGATCGGTTTCAGGTTTCTCCAGCAGCTTCATGAAATCGCCCACCGTGACTTTGGCCGGATAACATTCGTCGCCTGATGTGTACCTGGCACCCAGTTCGCGCGTGCGATGGTCGGACGGCGGGGTGGGTTCGGCGTCCAGCCCGATGGCGCGAAAGGCCGAAGCAAAGGCGCGCGCGCTGCCGTAGGCCATGGGCGGAATATAGATGCGCTTGGCCGTCAGTGGATGCGCGCTTGTTGGGCCTGCGGTTCGCTCGTGTGTGACGATGGGTAGCATCGCAGAATTCCTTTGCTGTCGAGGTACGCTTCACAGCGCGTCATGTAGCCGGCGTCGTTGCCGTGCCCGTCGAACTGGAGCACCAGCAGGGGAGCGCCCGCGGCCTCGCGGGCAAAGTGCTTGATGTAGGAATCGGGCCCGCACTTGAAGTTGGTGATGTAGACCATGTGCAGGTTGGGGCGCGTCGCGGCGATGCGCGCAGCTTCCAGAATCTTGCGGCCGGAAATCCAAAACATGTTGGCGTGAATGTCGGCGACGGGCTCGCGTCCGGTCACCAGGAAATCCAGCGGAATCACGTTGGCGCCGTAGCGGTGCCGCAATTTGCGCGGGATGTCGCAGTTCACGCCCCGGTCGTAGATGTTATAGCCGCGTCCGGCCAGCACCAGGCCGGGCTCGCCGGACTGCTCGAGCGTCTCCAGCGCGCGGCGGCCGGCGGACAGCAGTGCGTCTTGAAATTCGCGTTGCGCTTTGTAGCCGGCATCGACGGCGGAATCGCTGGCGCGCCGCTTCACGCCCAATCGCCGCATCGTCTCGGCCAGCGCCTTCTTCACCTGATCGGGACCAAGCTGGAAATGGAGAGTCGGGATGAGGAACTTGTGCTGGTGCGGCTCCAGCACGGGCACTGATCGTAACACCCACGGCAACGTCTGACTCCAGGG
>OKRF01000059.1:27264-30006 GCA_900290315.1 Candidatus Sulfopaludibacter sp. SbA3
CCAGCACGGGCACTGATCGTAACACCCACGGCAACGTCTGACTCCAGGGGCAGTAGTGCGAGGCGCAAAGATCGCCGCTCGATTCGGCGTCCGCTATGTTGGGAATCAGGATATAGTCCACGCCGGAATCCACCAGCGATTGCACGTGGCCGTGGGCGACTTGCACGGGATAGCAGGGCTGCGCTACCGCCATTTCGATGCCCGTGGCCGAAATGCGTGGATCGGTGACCGGGGAAAGCACAGTCTCGATGCCCAACTCCGCGAAGTAGCGCTTCCAGAAGGGGAGACGGTCCAGCATGGACATGGCGCGCGGCAGGCCCACCCGAAAGGCGCCGCCGCGGGTGGTGGGCAGCGCTTCCAGCAGTTTTTCACGGCACTCGAACAGGTCCTCGATGACCGGCTTGCGGCCCGTGGGGGAAGGCTTGCGGAACTTGTCCGAGCACTTGTCGCCCCAGTAGCTCTTCTGCCCCTCGATGACGAATTCCTTCATGTCGCAAAGATTGGTGCAGGCCTTGCAGACGAAATCGCGCGTGGCCAGTTGCAGTTTGTGAAGATCGTACCCGCGGAAGCGGCTTTCGGCGCCGGTGGCCTGATGCCATTGGCGCGCAATCAGGGCCATCCCGATGGCGCCCATCACACCGTTATACGGGGGCACGGTGATCTTCTTGCCCAGCAGGCTGGCGAACGCCGCCGTGACCGCGTCGTTATAAGCCGTGCCGCCCTGGAAGTAAACCACGTTGCCGATTTTGCGGCCGCGCACCACGCGGTTGAGATAGTTCAAGGCGATGGAATACGCCAGGCCGGCCACCAGGTCGGGCACCGTTTCGCCTTTGTGCATCCACCCGGTGACGTCGCGCTCCATGAAGACGGTGCAGCGTTCGCCGAGGCGTGTGGGACTGGAAGCCGACAGCGCCAGGCGGGCGAATTCTCCCTTGATGCTGATGCCGAGCTTTTCGGCCTGCTCTTCGAGGAACGATCCGGTGCCCGCGGCGCAGGCTTCATTCATGGCGAAATCCACGACCACGCCGTGCTCGATGGAGATGAATTTGGAATCCTGGCCGCCGATCTCGAAGATGGTGTCGACAGGCTCGCCACCCAGTGTGCTGCTGATGTGCAGTGCGCCGGTCTTGTGCGCGGTGATCTCGTCGTTGACCACATCGGCGCCCACGAACTCCGCGATCAGTTCGCGGCCGGAGCCGGTGGTGCCCACGCCGCGGATTTTCACGCGGCTGCCCCACAATCTTGCCACCTTCGCCCAGACCCTGTTGTACGGCTTCGATGGGCCGTCCGGCGGTTCGCAGATACACATCATGAATGACGGTGCCGAATTCATCGATCGCCACCACGTTGGTGGAGACCGAGCCGATGTCGAGTCCCAGGTAGGCAGTGATGGGATCCTCTGAAGGGGCCGGGACGTAAACCGAGACGCGCTCGCGCAACTGCACCACGTTGGCGGAAGAGAGCGGGCTGGTGTCCTGCAACTTGTCGCCGGAATCGTGCTGGTTCAGGCGGTGAATTTCCAGGATGGAGCGTTTGTGCGGCTCTTCAGCCTCCAGCATGGCTGTGCCGATCGCGCCGCACCAGGCGAATTCCGGCGGCACGAAAAGGTCGCCTTCGGCCAGCGAGAAGGCTTCGCGCAAGGCGGCGGTGACGCCGGCGTTCTGCGAGACCGCCCCGATCAGCGCCACGGGGGCCTGCACCGGCCGTCCCTTCACGATGGAACTTTTGTAATTGCGCGCTACCGCGTCGCACAGCCCGCGCAGAATCTCGGCCGGAGAGTAGCCCTTCTGCTGCGCGTGAATCATGTCGCTCTTGGCAAACACCGAGCAGCGGCCGGCGATCCGGGCAGCACAACTGGCGGTGCACACCACCTCGCCCACATCTTCCACGGAGTACTGCATGCGCAGGGCCTGCTGGTCCAGGAACGAGCCGGTGCCGGCGGCGCACTCGGAGCCGGTGCCGGCGGCGCACTCGCCGGAGCGGTCGTAATCCACAATGCTGGTGCCTTCCAGACGGATGTACTTGGAACTCTCGCCGCCGATTTCGAAGACCGTCCGCACTTGGGGATAGAAGGCGCCGATCATGCGGGCGATGGATTTGAACTCGTTCTCGAAGAACAGACCCAGGACCTTGGCGATGGTGCGGCTGCCGGATCCGGTCACGCGCATGCCCTCGACGGCGACGTCCGGGACGACGTCGTAGAACTCGCGGAGCAGGTCGTAGGTGGACTGAATGGGGCTGCCGGAAATGCGGCGATAGTCGGAGAGGACCAGGGGGCGGACACCGAGGGTGCGCATGCGGAATTCGGGATGCGTGGCGCACAATCTCCGCAGGAGCAATCGATCTCCGGGATTTCCCAAAGCTGCCAGTTTGAGACTGATGGCTCCTATATCCAGACCGATATTGATGCCCATTGTCCTTCCAGTGTGGCGTCAAACGACGCAAGATACAAGTAATTCCGGTCTGAATTGCCGATATTTGCAGCGATTGGGGATTTGGAGGAGCAAACGGACAAGAAATGTGAGCCGCGGGCTTCGTGGGACAGACGATCGTTTTTTGTCATCTCTGGACTGCACGGGATTTTCGAGAGAGGTCAAGTCTGGCCAGGAACTGCCGAACCCCAGACTGTTGCAGCACGGAATGGTGCAAGCACGTAAGAGAGACTGTGAACCGATGAGCCTCTGTTCTTTGGCGGCGCAAGGAGCCGACATGGACGAACTATTCGTAGATGGAATCGAGACG
>OKRF01000059.1:30016-30671 GCA_900290315.1 Candidatus Sulfopaludibacter sp. SbA3
GATGGTTCCAGCAGATGCGAGGAACGGACGCGGCGATAGAATCGACGGCCAATTATTGGCGGCCGGTCTACGACGAGTTGGAAACCGTGTGCCGAGTGACGTTGTTGCATCCGTATTTTGTGAAGCAGATACCGGGGAAGAACACGGAGGTGCGGGATTGTCGATGGTTGGCGCAGTTGTAGAAGAAGGGGATGCTGCGGGGGAGTTTTATCGCGCCGCGGGAGATCCGGGATCAGCGCGATTTGACACGGCTGCGGGTGGTGCGAGTAGAGCATGCGGTGAAGGTGGGTAACGAGTTTGCGGCAGTCGCTGGAGAAGGCGCAAATCCAGCTGGACAGCGTGGTGAGCGACCTACTTGGGGTAAGCGGGAGAGCGATGATCCTGGCGATGGTGAAAGGCGAGACCAATCCTGAAGTGCTGGCGGAGTTGGCGCAGCGGAAACTGCGAGGGAATATTCCGGAACTACGGGCAGCACTAGACGGGCGGTTAAACGATCACTATCGATTCGTGCTGCGTCAGCATTGGGAATTGTTGGAGATGCTGGAGGAGCAGATCCAAGAACAGGAGAAGGAGATAGAAAAGCGGTTACCACCGATGGAATGGGCGATGCAGTTGCTCATGACGGCACCAGGAATCAAGTGAATTTGGGCGGCAA
>OKRF01000059.1:30681-34731 GCA_900290315.1 Candidatus Sulfopaludibacter sp. SbA3
CTGGGCAGGGGTGTGCCCGGGGAGCAATGAAAGAGCGGGGAAGAGCCGGTCACGACGGAACCCGCGGGGAAACCGATTCATCAAGAAGATCATGGTGCAAGTAGCATGGGCGGCGCAGACGAAAAACACCTATGGGCGAGCGCTCTACCAGCGTGTGTCGGGGCACCGGGGGAAAGGCAGGGCAATCATGGCAGTGGCCCCATAGCATGTTGCAGGCGATCTGGTACATGTTGTCGGGGGAGAAGCATATCGGGAACTGGGAGCGAATTACTAGGAACGCCGGGACAAAGAAGAGGCCACGCGCAGTTTGGTAAAGCGCCTCGAACGCTTGGGCTACAAAGTACCGTTGACACCGGCAGCGTAAGAACTGAGGCCGAACCCCGGAAATTTTCAAGAGAGGCTACATAACCTCGGAATTAATTCCGAGGTTATGTAGCCTGTCACCGCAATTGACCCTGCTATTTTTGAGAGCGAGCGGGCGTATACTGTCCAACAAGATGCGCACCACCCTTCGGATGCTGGCCCGCCGGCGCGGGCTTTCCGTCCTGGCCACGATCACACTTGCTCTGGGAATTGCCGCCACCACAGTGGTCTTCAGCTTTGCCTATGGCGTTCTGCTAAGCCCGCTGCCGTACGCGAATTCCCAGCGCCTCATGCTACTTTGGGAGTTCGAACGTGCGGCACGCAGCGATCCCGGCGAAAACCTGGGACCGGTCACCACCGTTTCGCCCCAGGACCTGGTGGCCTGGCAGCGACAAACCCGTACCCTGGAACGACTGGATGGGCTGACCTTCGGATTCTATTCCATCACGCAGGGCGCCAGTCCAACGGAAGTGATTGGCGGCCGGGTCACTCCCGGGTTCTTTGGCACACTCGGCGTGCAGCCCATGCTCGGGCGCGCATTCGCGCCGGGCGATCCCGACAATGTCGTGGTTCTGGGGCATGGACTTTGGCAGACGCAGTACGGCGGCGATCGCGCCATCGTGGGACGCCAGATCCAACTGGGCGACGGGAAGTACACCGTGCTGGGCGTGCTGCCGCCGGAGTTCTTTTTTTACATGCGCGAATTCGCCTTGTGGACGCCTCTCACCATCCGGCCGGACGCGCGCCGGCCGCGTCCCCTGATGGGCGTGGGGCTGTTGCGGCCCGGCGCCACCGCGTTCCAGGCGCAGGCCGAGTTCGATGCGTTGGCCAGTCAACTGGAAAGTCACAACGGCGTGCGCGTCACCAGCGTGCGGCAGCAGTACTCGCGCTTCTTCCGTCCCACGCTGGTCGTTTTGCTGGCATCGGTGGGCTTCCTGCTGCTGATTGCGTGTGCCAACGTGGCCAGCCTGCTGCTGGCCCGGGCCAGTGAGCGGGAACGGGAGATGGCGGTGCGCGCGGCACTCGGCGCGACCCGCTGGCAGATTGTCCGCCAACTTCTGGCGGAGAGCATGGCGCTGGCGCTCTTGGCCGGAGCGGCGGGTGTGGCGGCAGCCCTGCTCCTGGTCCCGTTGGCCCGCACTCTGTTGCCGATGCAGTTGCCCATCCCCCTGCCCGGAGTAGAACAGATCGCCATCAGTACTCCAGTTTTGCTGTTCTCATCGCTGGTCGCGATCACCACGGCTTTGTTGTTCGGGCTGGCGCCGGCACTTCGCTGCGCCAGTGCAACGCTGGGCGCGCGAACCACTTCACGAGGCATCGGGCAACGCCGCTTTTTGGACGCGATCGTGGTGGCCGAACTGGCGCTTTCGGTGCTCCTGTTGACGGGCGCGGGCCTCGCCACCCGCAGTGTGTACACTCTCTACCACGGCACAGGATTTCGCGCGGACCACGTCCTCACTTTTCGGACGCCGACCGGCGGTCTGCCGCCGCAGCGCCTGGTCCGCTTCTTCCAGGACGTACTGGAGCGGGTGCAGGGATTGCCGGGTGTCCACACTGCCGCGGCCGCGTATAATCTCCCCGCCGGCGGAGCCAGCCGAACCCCGATCTTTGCCGAAGGAGGGAACACCGACCCGAAGGATGCCACGCAAGCGAGCGTCAACCTGGTGAGCGGCGAATTCTTTGCGGCGTTGGATATTCCGCTGCTCGCGGGGCGGACCTTCTCGCAGGCGGATGGCGCCGGCTCGCCCAATGTCGCGATCTTGAGTGCCGCCCTGGCACGCAGGCTTTTTCCGGGCATCGATCCGACAGGCCGGCGGGTCCGCATCGGCGGGCAAGCCCCCGACCGCTGGATTCGCGTGGTCGGAATCGTGGGCGATGTCAGGCCCATGCTCTCGGAGAGCTTGCAGCCGGTTATCTACTGCCCTTTCGCGCAGGACCCGCCCGGCGCGATCGGTTTCGTGATCCGAACCGCGGGAGCGCCTCTCGACCTGGCCCCAGCCGTGGAGAAAGTGGTCTGGCAGATCCGCCCCGGACAGCCCATCACCTATCTGGGGACGCTGGAAGGCGACCTCGATCAGCAGGGGTTTCGCGAACGTCTGAGCGCCATCGGGCTGGACTGGTTCGCCGGATTCGGGCTGGTGCTGGCGGCAGTGGGCATCTACGGACTGATTGCCTACGTGGTGAAGCAGAGGCTGCGCGAGTTCGGAGTCCGCCTGGCCGTCGGCGCCACAGCAGGCGATCTGGTCGCCTTGGTTCTCCGGCGCGGCGCGTTCCTGATCGCCGGCGGACTGCTGCTCGGAGTGGGGGCATCGCTCCTGCTCACCCGCGTACTGAAAAGCGCGCTGTACGGCGTACAGGCAATCGATATCCCCACCTTTGTGGCCGCGGCGCTGGTTCTGGCCGCGATCGGCATGGCCGCTTGCTACGTGCCGGCGCGCAGAGCGGGCTCGGTCGATCCGATGTCAGTGCTGCGCAGCGAGTAGGCTACACCTCCAACAGTCCGGCGAGGCCTGCTGCCGGAACGCGCAGTCCCACCACGAAGGCGCCGAATAGCGCGTAGACGGCGCTTACGTAATCGAAGCGCATTTCGTAAAAGAGTTTCTTGAAAACCAGGGGGTCTTCGGCGAACAGGTCCACGCCCCACTCCCAATCGTCGAAGCCGATGGAGCCGGTGATAATCTGCCGCACCTCTCCGGCATAGCGCCGGCCCACCATGCCGTGTTCGTGCATCATGCGTTTGCGGCCGGCCATGGGCTCGGTATACCAGTTGACGGATTCGCCACGGCGACGGTCCATGGGGTAGAAACAGATGTATTTGGCGGCCGGAATTTCGGGCCACAGGCGCGGCGCCATGGCCTGACGCTGGCGCTGCAGCACGGCTTCGATTTCCTGCTTCCATTCGTCCGAATTTGGCTGGACGCCCTTGGACGCAAGGTCGCTGTAGATTTTGGTGGTGGATTCGTATAATCCCAGCTCGATGATGGAAAGATAGCTGTTGACCGGCTCCAGATAGTCGTTGAGGCGCAGGCGCGCGAGGGCGAGTTCCGCCTGGTTGAGCTCTTCGAAGCTGCGGCGGAAGTGCAAAAACAGCAGGTCGCCCTTGTGCCCCAACAGCGAAAAGATGGCGCTCTGGCGTCCCTCGGCCGGCTGCTCCACGGCGGCGAGCGCGCTTACCGCTTCCTGCAGAATCTCGCCGCGCTGTTCGGCAGCGAGCGCCCGCCAGGCAGTCCAGCGGAAACGCATCATCTGGTGCAGCACGCTGGCGCCTTCCACCGTCAAAGGTACGGGCGGCAAGGCGATTTCGGAAAGAGTCTCGGGCGTCATGAAGACCATTATGTGGCATAACCCTCACCTCTCGCCGCGCGCCCAGCCGGCCAGGAAGGATTCCGCCGCTACTTCTTCCACTTCGCGGTCGCTGGCCGCCTGCCACTCCGCCCGGCGGCGCTCTTTGAGCCGCTCCAGCAGGCGGCACCGGCGGCGCGCCTCCAGCATGGCGGCCTGTTGCGCCTCCAGCAGCTTTTGACGCTCAGCGCGGCGGGCCGCAATGGCGCGCTCCTGCATCTTGACGTGCAGACGAAAGCCACCGAGCGCGGCCAGGTCGCGGCCCGATACCGGACTCCACTTGCGTACCTCCACCTCCGCCCGGATGCCGGCCGCTTCCAGTTCGGCTCGTGCGCGATCTAACTC
>OKRF01000150.1:0-10053 GCA_900290315.1 Candidatus Sulfopaludibacter sp. SbA3
CCTGACTGGCGTGATCTCGGTGGCCGCGGGCGATTTCAATAACGATGGCTTCATGGACTTATGCGTCCTCACGGAGTCCGGGCCGGTGCTCTTCGCCAATTCGAAAGGGCACTTCACGCGCGTGGAAGCGCATCTGCCGCAGCAGCGATTCGAGCGCGCGGTGTGGATCGATTACGATCACGATTACGACCTCGACCTGATACTGCTGGGCGCATCTTCCGTGCTGATGCGCAACGAGGGCGCGGCCGGCTTCGCGGATCGCACGGCGGATTTCCCGTTTGTCAAAGGCTTCGCGACTGGCGCAGGGAAACTGCGCGTGGTGCCGGACAGCAAGGCGTTCGACCTCGCCGTGCTGTATCGCGATCACGCGCCGGTGCTGTATCGCGATCAACTGGGCGGCCACTATGTGGCGGATGCCTTCCAGGGTGCGCTGCCCGATGAGTCCCGGATTGAGGCCGACTTCGACAACGATGGCCGGATGGATCGCGCCAGCATCTCTTCGGACGGCAGGATTCACGTGGGGTTGAACCGCAGCCGCGCTTCCACGCACTGGATCCGCGTGCGCTTGCAGGGCGTCAAGAGTTTGAAGCTGGCGCAGGACGCGGAGGTGGAAATCAAAGCTGGCACGCTGTACCGCAAGGCGACTTATGCAGGTGTGCCGCTGTTGTTCGATACCGGCTCGGCAGCTTCCGTCGATGTGGTGCGCATCACCTGGCCCAACGGGCTGATCCAGAACGAGACGCGTCAGGCAGCGGGGCGCAGCTATACCTATCAGGAGGCGCAGCGGCTCTCTGGTTCGTGTCCCATGATCTGGACCTGGAACGGCCACGCCATTCAGTTCATCACCGACGTGTTGGGCGTCGCCCCTTTGGGCGCGAGCGATGGCGAGGGCACATACTTCCCGGTGGACCATGACGAGTACGTCTCGATTCCCGGCTCGGCGCTGGCGGCGGTGGATGGCCGCTACGATATCCGCATCACCGAAGAACTGAGCGAGGTCTCGTACCTGGACCAGGTGCAACTGCTGGCGGTGGATCATCCCGCCGGGACGGAGATTTTCACCAACGAGAAATTCAAAGGGCCGCCGTATCCCGAGTACAAGCTGTTCGGTGTGGAGCGGCGTGTGTATCCGCAATGGGCGCGTGACGATGCCGGCCGCGACGTGCTGCCGCGCCTGCTGGCGCGCGACCAGCGGTATCCCGACCAGTTCCCGCGCTCTGAGTTGGGCGTCGCCGTGCCGCACACACTGGAGCTGGATTTCGGCAAGTCCGCGCCGGATGGGCGTGCCGTGCTCCTGCTGCATGGCTGGGTGGATTGGCCTGATGGCAGCACCTTCCGCGCGGCTGCACAGGAAGTCAAGGGCGGACTTGTGATGCCGTACCTGCAGATGCAGGACGGCGAAGGGCAATGGAAGACCGTGAACGCAGACATGGGGATGCCCGCGGGTAAGCCCAAGACGATCGCGGTGGAGCTGCAATTCCTTTCGGCCAGCCGTAAGGTGCGGATTGTGACCAATCTCTGCGTGTACTGGGACGAGATCTTTCTCAGCGAAGGCGCATCACAGGCGCAGGTGCGGCAGCAGGAAGTGCCACTGCTTTCGGCCGGCCTGCATTTTCGCGGATTCTCACGGACGCAGGTGCATCCGGAGCGGAAACAGCCCGATACATTCTTCTACGATTCCGTTTCGTCGAACTCGTTCTGGAATCCGACGCCGGGGTTGTACACACGTTATGGCGACGTCCGGGAACTGCTACGGGATGTCGACGATCGGCTCACGATCCTGGGGTCGGGCGACGAAATCCGGTTGCAGTTCGCCGCGCTACCGGCACCGTCCGCGGGGTGGACGCGCGATTTCCTGCTGAAGGTGGATGGCTGGGCCAAGGATCGCGACCCCAATACGGCATTTTCCACCAGCGTGGAGCCGCTGCCGTTTCACGCCATGAGTCGCTATCCGTATCCCGTGGGCGAGCATTTTCCGGATGATGCCGCGCACCAGAGGTATCGCGAGGAGTACAATACTCGCCCGGCCCTGCGGCTGATTCGATCTTTGGCGAGACTGGAAGACCGCTTGCTTAGGCGCGCGACTCCGAACCGAGCCACGACCGTGAGGGAGTGGTCCTCAACAGCACGAGGTGTCAACTGATGCTGTGGCTGCTTGCAGTGACCGTGCTCAACGCCGCATACGTCGCCGCTGCGCCCTCTGCCACAGTCTTCTACATCGCCAACGTGCTGCTGCACCTGGCGCTGGGGGCGGCGAGCGTGGTGTGGCTCGTGTTCCGCTATCGCCGCAGTCCCAAGATGGTGCCGCTCGCTCTGGCCGGAGCACTGGGCGTATATCTCACGTTCGTCGGTGCCACCACAGACCATCGCGCCATCCTGCTGGCGCACATCGCCCTGGCGGTGGCGGGACTGGCGCTGCTGATGCCGCGCTGGACAGCGCCGCTGGCCACGCTGGCGGTATTGGCATTGGTGCTGCGATTCGGCCCGCATCCCGACCGCATCCGCAATCCCCAGACGCCGCCGCTCTCCATGAACGAAGAAGGCGCCGGCCCGCGTTCGCCATTCTGGCCGTCCTCTTCCAACACCAATACCGGCAAGACCATTCCCGCCGATTTCTTCATGGACTCCAAGCTGTGCGGCGAATGCCACAAAGACATTTACCAGCAGTGGAAGAGTTCGGCCCACCATTTCGCATCGTTCAATAACAAGTTCTATCGCAGCACCATTCTGCATATGCAGGAGCTCAGCGGCACGCAGGGGANNGTCTTTTTCAACGGACGCTTCGAGCGTCCTATCAAGGAACAGGTAGAGACGCCCGAGGCGCAGAACGGCCTGGGCTGCATGTCGTGCCACTCCATTGTGCACGTGGCCAGCACCATGGGTAACGGCGATTTCACCATCGAATATACGCCGCTGCACGAAATCGCCTCCAGCCACAATCCGTACATCCGCAAGCTGGACGCGTTCCTGACCTACCTGAATCCGGAGCCGCACCGGCGCAGCTTCCTGAAGCCTTTCATGCGCCTGGATTCGCCGGAATATTGCGCCACTTGTCACAAGGTGCACCTGGATCAGCCGGTGAATCATTACCGCTGGCTGCGAGGTTTCAACGAGTACGATAACTGGCAGGCGAGCGGCGTATCGGGGCAGGGGGCGCGGTCGTTTTATTACCCGCCGAAATCCTCCACGTGCTCGGATTGCCACATGCCGTTGGTGGCGTCGCGCGACCCGGGCAATCACGATGGCAAGGTGCACTCGCACCGCTTCCCCGCCGCCAACACGGCCATTCCCTTCGTCAATCGCGACGAAGAACAACTGCGCACGACGGAGCAGTTTCTGCAATCGGGGTTCATCACGGTGGACCTGTTTGCGGCCAGCCCGGTGGAAGAGACCAGGGGCGAGATCGACATGCGGCGGCGGGCGGCGGACAGTCCCGCGGCGGCCTCCACGTTTGCAGTAGGCGAGGAGGCGGAGCAATCTGGCCCCGTGATGCTGCGCGAGGTNNGGGCAAACTGGCAGAGCCCATCGATGCTCCGGGAGTCTGCTTTCAGGCTGGCACGTCGGTGCGGGTAGACGCGGTGGTGCGCACCCGCAAGATCGGTCACTTCTTTCCGGCGGGCACGGTGGATGGCTACGATGTGTGGCTGGAGTTTCAAGCGCGCGACGCGCGGGGCCGGATCCTCGCCTGGAGCGGCAGCGTCGAAGACGGCGGCCGGGGTCCTGTGGAGAAGGGCGCGCACTTCTACCGTTCCTACCAACTGGATGGCGACGGCAACCCCATCGATAAGCGCAATGCCTGGCAGACGCGCAGTGTGCTCTATGTGCGGCTGATTCCGCCGGGCGCGGCCGATACGGCGCACTTCCGTGTGGCGATTCCAAAGGACGCCGTGGGTCCGCTAACGCTGGAAACGAAGCTGAACTATCGCAAGTTCGCTTACAACTACACCCGGTTCGCGTATGCGGGCGTGGCCAAGGCGGGCTCTGCGGGGCTGGATCACGACAGCCGCGAATATACCTATGACGCCGCGCCGGTCCCCGAGTTGCCGATCGTCACGCTGGCGCACGCCACCGCCAAAATCGAACTCGGCGAGCCGCACTGGCAGCCGGTAATTCGCAAGCAGGATCGCGAGCGGTGGAACGATTGGGGCATCGGTCTGCTGCTGCAGGGCGATCTGAAGGGCGCGGAGTATGCCTTCCACCGCGTCACGGAGGCCGAGCCGGGCTACGCCGACGGATGGCTGAACATTGGGCGCGCGCTGATCCAGGAAGGCGAGACGGAAGCGGCGCGGCCGTTTGTGGAGAAGGCGGTTGCGCTGAGTCCCGGGCTGGCTCGCGGATATTTCTTTCTGGCCATGGCGCAAAAGGCAGCGGGCGACTACGATGGCGCGATTCGCAGCCTGGAAAAAACCGCGCAACAATACCCGCGCGACCGCGTGACCACCAATCAACTGGGGCGCATCCTGTTTCTGCAGCGGCAGTATGCGAGAGCCATCGCGGCGTTCGACAAGACCCTGGATGTCGATCCGGAAGACGTGCAGGCGCACTACAATCTGATGCTTTGCTACCGCGGACTGGGGCAGACCGGCAAGGCCGAGCGCGAGGAGAAACTCTTTCTGCGTTTCAAGGCGGATGAAGCATCGCAGGCGCTGACGGCCAAGCCGCGGCTTTTGAGTCCCGAGGATAACAATGAGAGGCAGCCGATTCACGATCACGTTTCTGGCCCTGCTGGCGGCCGCTCCGGCGATCTTCCCGTGGCCGGCGGACAGTAGCGGCGTCCACTTCACAGACGTCACCAGCGCGGCCGGTATTCACTTCACGCACAACGCCGGGCGCGCCGGCAAGAAGTGGCTGCCGGAAACCATGGGGCCGGGCTGCGCCTTCTTCGATTTCGATGGCGATGGCTGGCTGGACATTCTGTTGATCAACGGCAGCGACCTGGCGCCGCACGGGCGCCACACCACGGCCGCACTGTACCGCAACAATCGCGATGGCACTTTCACGGATGTCACGCGTGGTAGCGGCCTCGATATCGAGATCTACGGGTTTGGAGTGACCATCGGCGATTACGACAACGATGGCCGCGAAGACGTGTACATCACCGCGCTGGGTGGCGACCACCTGTTCCATAACGAAGGCGGCGGCCATTTTCGCGATGTCACGCGCGAAGCAGGGATCGCCAACGCCGCATTCAGTACGGGCGCGGCGTGGCTGGATTACGATCGCGACGGCAAGCTGGACCTGTTCGTCGCCAACTACGTGCAATGGACGCAGCAGGGCGACTTGTGGTGCTCGCTGGATGGATCCACGAAATCGTACTGCACTCCGGAATCGTACAAGGGCACCTCGTCGCGCCTGTATCACAACCTGGGCGGCGGCAAATTCGAAGATGTCACCGAGAAGGCCGGGCTGGCCGATGCCAGCAGTAAATCGCTGGGCGTGACGGTGTTCGATTTCAATAACGATGGCTGGCCCGACTTGTTCGTGGCCAATGACACGCAGCCCAACAAGCTGTATCGCAATCTGCAGAACGGCCGTTTCAAAGAGGAAGGGCTCACCGCCGGGGTGGCATTCGGCGAAGATGGCGTGGCTCGCGGCGCCATGGGAGTGGATGCGGCGGACTACGATCGCTCCGGCCGGCAGCATCTGATCGTCGGGAACTTCTCCAACCAGATGATGGGCCTCTACCACAACGAAGGCAACGGCCTGTTTGTGGATGAGGCGCCGCGCTCCACGGTGGGGCGCGCCAGCCTGTTGAGCCTCACCTTTGGGCTGTTCTTCTTCGATTACGATCTGGATGGGTACCCGGACATTCTGGCGGCGAATGGCCACATCGAAGAGCAGATCGGGCGTGTCCAGCCCAAGATTCAATATGCCGAGTTGCCTCTGCTGCTGCACAACAACGGGCACGGAAAGTTCGACCAGGTGAACGCGTTCACGAAGCCGCTGGTGGCGCGCGGCGCCGCATACGGCGATTTCGATCGCGATGGCGATCTGGACGTATTAGTGGCGACGAATAACGGTCCGGCGGTGCTCTATCGCAATGATGGCGGCAATCGCAATCACTGGTTGCAATTGAAGCTGGTGGGGACGAAGAGCAATCGCGACGGCATGGGCGCGGTGGCGCGCGTGACCAGCGCGGGCGGCGCGCAGTGGCAGATGGTGCATAGCGGCTCCAGTTACTGCTCGGCCAGCGACCTGGCACTGACCTTCGGGCTGGGGAAAGACACCGTGGCGACTCTCGTGGAAATCGAGTGGCCCAGCGGCACGCGGCAGAAACTGACTAATGTGCCCGCCAATCAACAACTGATCGTCAAGGAACCATGAACGCCATTTTGACTCAATCGGGTGTCGCTCAGGCACGGTGTGTGCGGCAAGGTGCGCTGTCTTCCGCCGAACTGGTGGAGGCGCATCTCGACCGGATTGCCGAAGTCAATCCGCGCCTGAATGCCGCGGTGGATGTGCTCGCGGAGCAGGCTCGCGAGGGTGCTCGGGCCGCCGATGAGCGGCGTGCGCGCGGCGCGTTGCTGGGACCGCTGGATGGCGTGCCATTCTCCATTAAAGATTCCATCGAAGTGGCGGGCACCGTTTGTAGCGCGGGGACCCTTGGCTTTCGCCATGCTGCTCCCTCGTTGCGTGACGCCACGCTGGTGGCCCGTCTGCGCGCAGCCGGAGCGATTCCCATCGCACGAACCAATCTCCCGGACCTGCTCTTCGCCTTTGAGAGTGACAACCTGATCCACGGCCGCACCAACAACCCCTATGACGAATCCCGCACCTCCGGGGGATCGAGCGGCGGCGAAGCGGCGCTGATCGCGGCCTGCGGATCGCCCTTCGGACTCGGCAGCGACGCCGCCGGCAGTGTACGGCTGCCCGCGCACTTCTGCGGCATCGCCTCCCTCAAGCCCACCTCCGGCCGCCTGCCGCGCACTGGGCACGTTCCCGGAGCCGGCGGGTGGATCGAGACGCTGTGGCAGATTGGCCCCATGGCGCGTCGCGTGGAAGACCTGTGCGCGCTGATGGCAATCCTGGCTGGACCGGATGGCCAGGATCACACGGTCGTCCCGATGCCGCTGGGCGACCCGAGGGCCATCGACGTTGCCGGTCTGCGCATCGCCTGGTTCTCGGACAACGGAATCGCTGCGCCTACCGAGGAAACGGCGGTGCTGGTAGAGACCGCAGCGCAGGCCCTGGGCGCGAAGAAGTGCCGGCCGCCACGCATCCAGGAGAGCTATGACCGCGAGATGGAACTGATCGGCCCGGATGGCGGCGACGGCCTGCGCGCCTATCTGCGGGAGATCGGCAGCACGCGGACGCATCCTCTGCTGGATGGCTGGTTGAATAAGCTGGAGTTGTATCGCACTGGCGTCCTCGGCTTCGAGAAGTACTGGGACTTGCTGCACCGTTTTCGCGCCGGCATGTACGCATTTTTGCAGGACTACGACGCCATCCTTTCGCCGGTGTGCGCCACTCCGGCGGTGCCTCACGGCACGTCCATAGACGATGCAACGTTCCGCGGCTTCAGTTACACCATGACTTACAACGTGACGGGCTGGCCGGCGGCCGTGGTACGCTGTGGGGAAAGTCGCGAGCGCCTGCCTATCGATCTGCAGATCGCGGCCCACCCGTGGCGGGAAGATGTCGCGCTGGCCGTGGCGTTGCGGCTGGAAGAACTGTTTGGAGGTTGGAAGGCGCCTTGCGCGATCGTGTGAGTTTTGTGCTATTGACGCTGATGGCCATTTACGCCGCGGCGCGGCCGCTGCAGTCGTTCCCCGACCGCGTCCCCATGCTGGCGATCGTCTTCCTGCACGTTGTTCCGGCGGCCCTTTTTGCGCTGCTACACGGCGCCCTGGCTTATAGGGTTCGAGGCATCCTGGTGTTCGCCATCCTGTGCCTGGGCGTAGGTAACTTCTTTGAGAACCTGGGTATCCTTACCGGTTTTCCATTCGGGAGTTACTCGTTCACGGATGTCATGGGGCCTAAGATTCTGAATGTGCCGATTCTTCTGGGGCTGGCGTACCTGGGAATGGGATATCTATCCTGGACGCTGGCCCGCTTGATCCTAAGGCAGGATCGCGTGTTCGCTCTCCCGTTGCTCGCTAGCTGCATCATGGTGTCCTGGGACCTTTCGATGGAGCCGGTCTGGGCCACCATGGTGCATGGTTGGAACTGGTGGAAGGGTGGGCCGTACTTCGGCGTGCCGGTCAGTAACTTCCTGGGCTGGTATCTTACTGTGTACGTGTTCTACCAGTTATTCGCACTGTATCTTCGCAGCCGCTCCATCGTGACGGGCTCGCCGGGCCCAGGCTTTTGGCGCTTGGCGGTGCTGTTCTACGCAGTCTCCGCGGCCGGTAACCTTCTGGTCATTCCGCCACGGGGACTTCACACCGTTGCCGATGCCACCGGAGCCCAATGGCAGGTCAGCGACATCCGTTGCGTTTCGGCGCTGGTTTCTATCTTCATCATGGGGACATTTTCGTTGCTCGCGTGGCGCCGAGTCCCCAGCAGTTGATTGGCATGGCGCAGTTTGCCCCTTCGCGAAACCCGACGCGTCCCCCGCCATCTTCAACCCACCGTGCGCCGTCGTGGACAGAGCGGTCTGACCCCAACCCGCATGCTGCCCGCACTACCAAGGAGTGCGGTCGGGGCGTGGATACGTTAGCGTATTTCTGAAATCGACGGCTTAGCAGGATCGTCGTTCCAGTGGCCGTAAACCTCCCATGATGGGCCTGCGAGGCCACGCCTCCGGTCCTCAGGTCCTAATGCTGGATCGGCAGCATCAGCGGTCCGGGCGGATCCGAATTGATCGTCGATGGCGACAACAGGCCGTTCAGCGAAATCGCCATCGGATAGTTCCCTTCCGGCATGCTGTCAAACTGCTGCGGCACTTTGAAACTCCTGGCGCGTTCAAGACGGCCTGCCCACTCATAGTATTACTGGCGATGCCCTCGGGTATCACCTGAACGTTTACCGTTCCGGAAACTCCCGCGGAATCTGAAAGTTCACCCGCATGGGGTTGACATAGTAAAGCGCGGCCGCAGTTCCGTTGACCAGCACCTGCACTCCGCTCAGATCCGTGGGAAGCCCCCTGCCCAGACCTGCGAAATCGGAATCCCACACACCGCTCGCATTGGGCTGCGCTTCAAGTGACAGGGTGAGTCCCAGATTCGTGTCGAAGTGGTTCGTCAGATAGAAGCGGCAAAGATTCTACGCGCCACCTTCCGCCGCGATTGCGAGCAGCCATACGACTGCCGGCCCAGCGCCTTGGTAACGCCGGCGATCTTGTCGCCGGTCGGCCAGTGCAACCGGCGGCGAGACCGCCGGAACGCCGGCGATCTTGTCGCCGGTCGGCCAGTGCAACCGGCGGCGAGACCGCCGGCGCTACCCGCCGGTTTTTCATGAAGTTTTGCGGGGCGGTCCGCCCCTAATTGACAGACGACATGAAACGATCGTCTGCCCCACCAACTACCCCCGGCGCACGTAGAGCGGCGCCAGCGAGATCAGCACGATGCCGCCGATGAACAGAATCAGCATGACCACAGCCATGAGCTTAACCTTCAAGTCGGACCCATGCAGTTCCCGCCAAGCCAGCA
Source organism: Candidatus Sulfopaludibacter sp. SbA3 (assembly GCA_900290315.1). Taxonomy (GTDB): domain Bacteria; phylum Acidobacteriota; class Terriglobia; order Bryobacterales; family Bryobacteraceae; genus Sulfopaludibacter. Next base: position 9,591 of record OKRF01000150.1, read on the forward strand.
CTCCCCACAGTGCCGCGATTACGGCAAACCCCTGGTTGAGAACATATCCCAGCGAAACGTCCAGATGAGCCGCCGGGGGGGCTGCTGCCGCCACCATTGCCGCTGTCGCGCCGAGCGTCCAGAGTGCTCCTCCGCCGAACCCCAACAGGTGTACTTTCGGTTTCGCCCTCACAAAATCCCCGATGTCCACCGGTTCGCCTTCGACCGCAAGATTCACGAAAAACAAATTGAATGCGAAGGTGGAGAAGAACACCGCCGCACCAAAGATTGCGCTCACCGAATAGGGACCAAGCCCCAAATCGCCTACCATTGCGTTTTGGATCAGTGGTGCGAACGATCCCATCAACAGGCCGCTCACCAGCGACAGGACGATTCCCTTCGCCGCGGTTGGCCGCCGCGTGCTTTTTGCTTTGCCAGCCTTAGCCAGCGCTTCGTGGCGCAACACCCCGAGCGCGCCGCAGGC
>OKRF01000150.1:10063-12970 GCA_900290315.1 Candidatus Sulfopaludibacter sp. SbA3
CCTTAGCCAGCGCTTCGTGGCGCAACACCCCGAGCGCGCCGCAGGCCGATCCGTCGACGATGATCGCCAGCAGGATCACCAGGCACCCCCCCAGCAGCAGCATCGGATTCCCGGCCTTCCGCACCAGTAGACTGATCATTGAACCAACCACCACCGCTGTACCAATTCCGATAGGAAATGCCACCCACATGCCTGCCACAGACATGGCCGCCATCAGCAGCATGTTCGCAAAATTGAAGATGAGGCCCGCCACAAACGAATAAAACCACTGCCGCTTGCCGGCGTGCATCAGGTCGTCTATGAGCGAAAACCCGTCGTACCCCGCGCTGCCTATGGTGAAGGCCAGCACAAGTGACACCACGAGAACCCCGAAGGCGAAGTCGAAGTAGTAAAGCTCAAAGCGCCAATTGCCTCCGAGCTTGAATGTGCTGGCCCACGACCCCAGGCAGAGCATGCCGAAGATCATGACAGCCAGGGTGAGCAGGTAGGTTTGAGGCAGAAGCATGGATTTCAATCCCGGAAGAGTGAGGGTACAATGCGGACCGCGAGCGGGTCAACCATCCCGGACGACAAACTGTCCCAGAGGTACGGAAGGCCACCCGCGTTCTGACGCACCTCGATCCTGCGCGGTTGCGCGTGGCACGCCGGAAGCGGCGTCACCGAATAGTAGTTCAGGCTGTACTGCACTCCTGGCGTGAGGTTGGCCACGCACACCTCGGCGGCTCGCGGAGAGATCTGGCGCCAGAGCTGCCTGGCGGACGCTCGGCGATCTAGTTCCCGCCCGGCTTGCCACTTGAGTGCGATCGTCCCGGCGCCCGCCGCGGCGGCCAAGGTGAAGACAGCGGCCAGCCGCCGGCTGCGCGCATCCAGGCTCCACGCCAGCACGCCGAACGCCAGGGGCAGCGTCCAGACGGCGGAGAGTTTCGGCCAGGGCGCATGCGTGATGCCGGATTCCACCGCGTAAGGCAGCACCTGCGCCGCAATGGGGAAAGCCAGCAGCAAGGCCGCGCAGCAGGCCAGCAGCGGCCGCGGATTCTCCGCTTCCGCCAGCGCCACGCCCATCAGCGCCGCGGCCGCAGGCAAAAGCGGCAGCATATACCCCGCCAGCTTATTCGGCGAAATAGAGAAGAACACCACGCCCCACACCACCAGCGCCAGCAGAAACGCGCGCCGCGGATCGCGATACAGGGTGCGCCGGACCAGCAGCAGCGCCAGCGGCGTCCACGGCAACAGCAGGCCCAACAGCACCGGCAGATAATACCAGAAATGCTGCTGATGGTCCGCGACGCCGGTGAGCCGCTGAAACTGCTGCTTCACGAAAAGCTCCCGCAAAAACGGCATTCCGTTGCGCCAATAGCAGGCGACATACCACGGCAGCGCCACCACCAGAAAAGGCAGCACCACGCGCGGACGCAGCAGATCGCCGATGCGTCGCCGCCCCCACCATGCCAGCGGCAGCATCAGCACCAACGGCACCCCGCTCTTCGCTAGGACGCCGAGCCCGATCAGCACCGCCGCCGCAGGCAGGCCGCGCGTTTCTACCTTCGCGATCCAAGGAAGCGCCAGCAGCATTGCCGAACTGAATGTGGCCGTGAGNNNCCGCCGCCGCAGGCAGGCCGCGCGTTTCTCCCTTCGCGATCCAAGGAAGCGCCAGCAGCATTGCCGAACTGAATGTGGCCGTGAGCAGCAGATCCATGTGACCCACCTGGCTGTATCCCAGGTAGCCGCCAGTGGTGCCCAGGATCAGGGTGGCGAACCACGCCGCCAGACAACCGAACTCGCGCCGCAGAATCCACCAGAAGAAAACCAGAAATACCAGGGCGGCAAGTGCGATGGGCAGACGCGGCGCCCACTCCGAGTCCAGTCCCAGGCGGAATGCCAGGCCCTCCACCCAATACAACAACGCCGGCTTTTCGAACCACGTGCTGCCCCACAAGCGAGGCGTGATCCAATCGCCCGACCGCGCCATTTCCCGAGCGATGGACGCGTACCGCGGCTCATCCTTCCCAATCAGTCCCGTCGCATTCAGGCCGTAAAGATAAGTGCAGATCGCCAGCAACGCGGCCGGCCACACCAGCGGCGGGATTTTCCGGGGCATTTCTCCTATTCTACTCTGACGAAAACGTCACACATCCGCTGATCGATTCCGCCGCCCCTTTGCGCCCATATCGGTGTAAGGGCGAGACGCCCAAAATCGAAAAAAGGAGAAACAAAATGAAAAAGAACAATCAACAGGTTGTAAACAACGAGACGATGGCGAAGGGCGCGAGCGTGGAAATCGACGCGCGGGAGCTGGAAGCGATCGCAGCCACGCTGCCGGTGCGGTCGAAGGTGCGGGCCGGGCAACTCCTCGCTTGTTGTGGTAGTAACCCAGATGATCTTCACAACCACAACGAGACCGTGGTACGTCAGGCGCGGCAACGATAAGTCCAGAGAAGTCGACCGTTCGGCAGGTTCGGCGAACCTGCCGGGTGAGTCGCAGGAGAAAAAACGATGTTCCCACAAAATGTCATGGAATTTCTCGGACGGGCGCGATCCGATGGCGCTCTCGCCGAACAAATCAAACAGGCCGACACCTACGACGCTCTCGCCGGGTTGTCGCAACAGGCAGGCAGGCAGGCCACCGCCGCCGACCTGGAAGCGGCGTTCGTCGCGCGCAACGCCCGCGAGTTGGTGCAACAGATGATCCATGGGGGGCTGATGGAACCCGCGGATCTGCCGTCTCCCCAACCACGCAACTGGGTCGTCTGGGAAGCCGTTCAGTCGCTGGACCTCCAGCCGATCGTCACGCAAATGATCAACCGCAAGGGCTGGACTCCGGACCGCGTCGCTGCCGCCGTTCGCCGCTATCGCGGTTTTTTGTACTTGTCCGTAGCTCGCGTCACAACCAGCTTTGTCCCCACGCCG
>OKRF01000150.1:12980-13893 GCA_900290315.1 Candidatus Sulfopaludibacter sp. SbA3
ATCCGTCCTCCGGTTCGCAGGAGGAATCGGAACAAATGCACGACCCTTTCCTGCAAACCTGGGTTGCCTATGAAACCCAGTTCAACGAACCCTACCCGGAGACCATCGGCGCCGCCCTGCTGCAGCGTTGGCCCGCGGTCGCCGCGACGTAGGCGCGTCTCTCTCTGATGCTATTGGACGTGACCTCCGTATTCGTTCCGCTCTCCTCCGCTGGCATGGAAAAGGCGCTGCATTGCGCGAGCAACTCCACTTGCACGAAGATCTCACCTACGAGCCCGGCGATGAGATCTGCTCCGACCCTCTCGAAAATGTTCGGTAACGCCGGCGGTCTCCGCCGCCGGTATAGCGAGCGAAGCGAGCCGCGAGCGAAGCGAGCCAAAAAAACCGGGCCCCGGGCCCCATTTTCATCCCACCGGGTGAAGCCTCGCCTCATGAGCCGACTCTTTCGAAAATGCCCGCATGGCGTGAAGAACGACCAAAGACGTTGGTCCGTCCAAGTCCGTCCGACTCGGCAACCAAAAGAACCGGCGACAAGATCGCCGGCGCTACCGGGCGCGCGGATTTTCATCCGGGCGGGTGAAGCATCGCCTCATGCGCCGACTGTCACCGGGATGCGCTGGCGATGGTCAGGTCGGTCGAGACTTTGGAAGGCCTGGCCCGAGTTGCTCCATGATGCGGCCGACTTGGGCTAACAAGCCCAATGGCTACCTTCGAGGCTCATACCGCATCGCCACCGCCCCCGAGCCGAACTCCTGCCGGCTCACGAGCCTCAAGTCGACACGCTTCGATAGCCCCGCAAGCAACGTCGGCCCGTGGCCCGCTAGCCTGGGCTGAACCACGAACTCGTACACATCGATCAATCCCAGCTCCGCCAACGCCAGCGGGAGCTTCACGCCTCCCACGAGCAGTCCCT
>OKRF01000262.1 GCA_900290315.1 Candidatus Sulfopaludibacter sp. SbA3
TCAGCACGATCCGCGATCTGATGGTGGACGCTTATAGCGTAAAGCGTTCCCAAATCTCGGGGGGCCCGAGCTGGCTGGATTCCGAACGATTTGACATCGTGGCCAAAGTCCCCGAGGGCGCCACGAAGGAACAAGTCAAGGTCATGCTGCAAAACCTCCTGGCGGAGCGCTTCAAGCTCACGCTGCATCGCGAAACCAAAGAGCAGCCGATGTACGCGCTGGTGGTGGGCTCCAAAGGTCCCAAGCTGAAAGACTCCACTGTCACGGATACGCCGCGCGCGTCCGATTCGCAACCCAGGGAGGGTGGACGCGGCGAAGCTGGGGCGCAGGCCGCACCTCCGCCGCCTCTCCGGCCCGGTCTCCGCGGGATGAAAATCGGGCCCTATGGCTGTCCCGAGATTCCGCCCATGGCTGCCGGCCGCGCCGGCAATTTCATGATGATGACGCCGAACGGCGAATGCATGATCTCCCGGGGCGAGACCATGCGACCGCCCGGTAATCGACCAGACCGGCTTGAAGGGCAAGTACGATTGGAGGCTGCGCTACGACCCATCCAGCATGCCGGGAGGACGGGGCGGCCCGAAGGACGCTCTGGACCCAGCGCCGGCGGGCGGCGACCCAGCCAACCGCATCCCCTTAGGCGGGGACCCTCCGCCCAGCATTTTTAACGCCTTACAAGAACAACTCGGCCTCAAGCTGGAAGCCAGGAAGGGACCGGTTGAGCTGCTAGTGATTGATCACGTCCAGAAGACGTCGGCGCAGAATTGATGCTGTCCCGAGGTAGCAGACCCAATTATCCGACTTCATACACGTTTGCCGAAAACTCACGTTGATTTGGCCTGGCTTATAGCCGGACACTAGTGAACAAGCCAATGAGAGCTTTTCTGATAGCTTCGACGGCGGCGGTGTTCCTTGCTCAGCTCATATACGGGCAATCCTCTGCGGCGCTTGAGCGGGAGTTCCGCCAGCCGCCGGTCTCCACACGGCCGCAGACCTACTGGCTGTGGATGAACGGCAATGTCTCTCGCCAAGGCATCACGCGCGATCTGGAAGCCATGAAGCGGGTGGGGATCGGCGGCGTGATGATCTTCGATGGCGGCACCTACCTGCCTAAAGGGCCGTACGGCTACATGAGCCCGGAGTGGCGTGCTTTGATGAAGCACGCTATCGAGGAGGGCAGCCGCCTGGGGATCGACATCGGCATGCACAACGCCCCCGGGTGGTCGTCGAGCGGCGGAGCGTGGATTACGCCGGAGCGATCCATGCAGCAACTGGTGTGGACGGAGACTACCGCGAGCGGTCCCGGGGCCCGAGAGATTGCGCTGCCGCAGCCGCGGGAGAATCAAGGTTACTATCGCGACGCCTTCGTTCTGGCATTTCCCGCCGCGCCGGGCGAGGAGAAGCCATACGAGGAGTTGATCCAGAACGTGATCCGAGCGCGCGATTCGATCACGTTCGAATTCACATCGCCCTTTGAGGCGCGATCGATCACGGTGCAGGCCGCATTTGACGGCCGCCTTCCCAGCGTCACCCTGGAATCGTCGCAGGATGGCGTCGCGTGGCAGCGGGTCGCAGGCGTAGCGAACCCCGGACGGCACGGCATCCAACCTCCGGCTGCGCGCAACTTCCCCGCGGTGCAGGCGCGCTTCTTCCGCGTGACCGGTTCGGGCGCGGGCGATCTGGCTGAAGTGCGGCTGCACCATACGGCTCGCATCGAGGACTGGAATTTCAAAGCGAACTTTGCGTACCGCGTGGGGCGGCAGATGGAGATGCCGGCGCCGGCGGCGGACGATGTGGCAATCGATCCCCACAGCGTCCGCGATTTGACCGGGCAGATCGACGGGGCCGGCCATCTGAAATGGGACGTACCCGCCGGCTCGTGGACCATCCTGCGGCTTGGGCACACCACGACGGGTCAACTTAATGTCTCGGCGTCGGAAGCCGGACGCGGCCTGGAGTGCGACAAGCTCAGCCGTGAGGCCGCCGATTTCAATTTCCAGAACACGGTGGCGAAGGTGTTGACGGATGCCGGACCTCTGGCCGGGAAGAGCTTCGGCACGGTCGCCATCGACAGCTATGAAGCCGGCTTGCAAAACTGGACGGCCGCTTTCCCGGAGGAGTTCCGCAAGCGCGAGGGCTACGACCTCCGCGGCTACCTGCCGGCAATGACGGGGCGCATCGTGGGCGATCGCGCCATCTCGGAGCGGTTTCTGTTTGACGTGCGGCGCGCTCAGGCGGACATGATGGCGGAATACTATTACGGGCGCATGGGCGAGTTGTGCCGGCAACACGGCCTGAAGTTTTACGTGGAGGGTTACGGGCAGGGCGTCTTCGACGAGTTGCAGGTGAGCGGGCTGCCGGAGTACCCCATGACGGAATTCTGGGAGCGCACGCCGTGGACGCCGAACCGCACGGGAGCGCACGCCGTGGACGCCGAACCGCACGGTAAAGATGGTATCGTCCGCGGCGCATGTGTACGGCAAGGCGGTGGTGGCGGCAGAGTCCTTCACCGGGGAAGAGGAGACCGCGCGCTGGCTGGAGTATCCGTACTCTCTGAAGATCCTGGGCGACGAGATGTTCGGTCTGGGCCTCAACCAGATGGTGTTCCACCGTTACGCGCACCAGCCGCATCCTACCGCGGTACCCGGCATGACCATGGGGCCATGGGGTATGTTCATGGACCGCACCAATACGTGGTTCGAAGAGAGTGCCGGCTGGCTGGCTTACCTGGCGCGTTGCCAGTATCTGCTGCGGCAGGGGACATACGCGGCGGACATCCTGTATTTCACGGGGGAACGGCCGCCGGGGACTGACAATTTCGAAATCCCTTCGTTCCCCGCGGGTTTCAATTACGACCTGATTAACGCCGATGCGCTGCTCACGCGCGCCACCGTGCAAAGCGGCCGGATCGCTCTGCGGGACAGCGGAAGCTATCGTGCGCTGGTCTTACCGGCGAGTCTCAAGGGCGCAACGCCGGAGCTCATGCGGAAGCTGCGCGACTTGGTAAACCAGGGCGCGAAAGTGGCCGGGCCCAAGCCGGAGTTCTCGCCCACTCTCCGCGGATTTCCGGATTCGCAGACCGAAGTACGGCGTATTGCCGATGAGCTCTGGGATCGGGGGCGCATCGCGGCGAAGCTGGAATTGGGCGCCGAGCCCGATTTCGAATACACCAGCCGCAAGCCGGATGGGGCACTCTCCTGGCTGCATCGCAAACTGCCGGGCGCGGAGATCTACTTTGTTGGCAACCGGCAAAGGCGGGTGGAAGAAGTCGAGTGCACTTTCCGGGTCGCGCGGATGGCGCCCGAGTTTTGGTATCCNNGATGGCCGGCAATCGCGTGCGCGTACCGATACGGCTGGGACCCGCTGAGTCCGTGTTCGTGGTGTTTCGCGAGGCCGCGCCGCGCGCGCCCACCGCGTGGCTGAGCAGAAATGGAGCTCCGGTCCTCGACGCGCGGCCGCCGTCGCAGCCGTCTGCTCCGCAGATTCAGGACACGTTCACCATCGCCGTGTGGGCCAAGCCCGATACGGACCTGCGGCTGATGCCGAAGGAGGCGGTGACAGGCCAGCTCGATGAGACCGGCAAGTTCTATCTGTTTCCCGCGGGAGAGGGCGACAAGCTGTTTGGAAAAGGTCATGCCGCGGCGGGGCTGGCGGTGGGCCGCAACGGCGCCTACGTGGTGGAACGATCCAGCGGCAGTTCGCCAGCGGTGCTGGTGGCCGCCATGCCGGTTGCCGGGTGGAACCATTTCACGTTGGTATATCGCAACGGCAAGCCGAGCCTGTACGTGAATGGCCGCCTGGTCCGCGAAGGACTGTCATCCGGCAATGCGGTGCATCCCGGCGTGGGCAATCCACCGCCGGACCCCGACACGGTTTACCACTTCGATGCACTGGATTCGCTCTTGCGTCAATCCGGCCGGCCTTTGCTGCCGTCCAACGGTCTCGCCTATTACTTTGAGGGCAACATGACGCAACCGGAGGTTTTCGATCGCGCGCTCACCGGCGCGGAAATTCTGCGCATCGCATCGCAGAAGATGCCGGTGCCCGAAGGCGCGGGGGATGCGGAAGTCTGGCGGCGTCCGGACGGCAAGGTCGAAGCCCTGGTGTGGCGCAGCGGCAAGTACGCGCTGGCGGGTGGGGCAGGCGTGGACGTGACGGTGAAGGAACCGCGTGAGATCGCCGGGCCCTGGCTGGTCAGCTTCCAGGAGGGGCGTGGCGCACCCGCATCGACGACCTTGCCGGAACTGATTTCGCTGCACAGGCATGCCGATCCGCGCGTGCAGTACTTTTCCGGCGCCGCGACTTACTCGCGCTCCCTGGATGTGCCTGCCGATTTTCCGGGCGCAGGGAAGCGCGTGGTGCTCGACCTGGGGCGGGTGGAAGTGATTGCGCGCGTGAGGATCAACGGGCGCGATCTGGGGGTTGTCTGGAAGGAGCCATACCGTTTGGATGTGACGGATGCGGTGCATGCGGGCGGCAACGATCTGGAAATTGTGGTAACCAATCTCTGGCCGAACCGCCTGATTGGGGACGAGCGGTTGCCTTCGGAAAATGAGTACGGCACGGGCGCGGAACACGGGATCCTCAGCATGCCTGAATGGTATACGAAGGGCGAGCCCAAGCCGCCGGGCGGACGGATTACTTTCGCGACCTGGCAGTTTTACCACCAGGACGATCCGCTGCTGGAGAGCGGGCTGCTGGGTCCAGTCCGGCTGCTCAATCCGGTGCGTACGGTGCTCGGCCGATAATTCCGCTTCGTGGAATTGCATTTGGGGCGAAGGAACGGTCCATCGCATTGCGGAATCGCCTCTGGCGCAGCGCAGTATTCCATAAAGTGGAATTGTTCTTCGCCGCCCGGTTTTCGGGCCAGGTACGGCATCGCGAACCGAATAATAATGGGGAATGCTCTCCCGAAGGACATTTTTGGGCAGTGCGGCTGCGTGCGCCGTGGCCGCGGGAGCGGAGCGGCCCGAAGATCGGCTGAAACTGCGGGAATTCGACTACTCCCAGGTCAAGCTAAATGAAGGTCCCATCGGCGACATGTACCGGCGCATGCAGGCCCACTTCCTGCGACTCGACGAAGACCGTGTGCTCAAGGTCTACCGGCAGCGGGCGGGCCTGCCGGCGCCCGGCCGCGACATGGGGGGGTGGTACGATGCCGACGGCTTCGTGCCGGGCCATCTGATCGGCCAGTTCATCTCCGGCCTCTCGCGGATGTACGCCGCTACCGGCGACGCGGAGTGCGCCGCAAAGGCGCGCCGCCTGGTGCAGGGCTATGCCGCGGCATTCGAGAAGGATGGCGAGCCGTACGCCAGTCCCAAAGCCCCGGCTACATGGGCTTGTTACGTGCTGGACAAGTATGAGATCGGCTTGCTGGATGCCGCGAAATTCGCCGGCGTGAGCGAGGCCCGCGCGCTGCTGCCTCGCGTGATGCAAGCCGGACTACGTTACATTCCGGACCACACCTTCGACCGCATTGGGGTCAAGCAGCCTCCGTACGACGAACCGTATGTTCTGCCGGAGAACCTCTTCAAAACGTACGCTCTGACCGGCGACACGCGATATCGCGATCTGGCCAAACTCTATCTTCTCGACAACGGGTTCTTCAATCCATTGGCCAACGGCGAAAACGTCTTGCCGGGGAAGCACGGCTACAGCCACGTGATCGCGCTCAGTTCCGGCGCGAAAGCCTACGAGGTGCAGGGGGACGAGAAATATCTGCGCGCCATCCGCAATGCCTGGGACATGATCGAGCAGACGCAGCAGTACGCTTCGGGCGCCTGGGCGGCGGACGAGACTTTCGTCAAGCCGCGATCGGGCGAACTGGCATCCACGCTGACTGCGACCCGGAATCACTTCGAGACCCCGTGCTGCTTCTACGCGTATGCCAAGCTGGCGCGGTACCTGACGGCATTCACCGGCGATGCCAGGTACGGAGACGGACTGGAGCGCGCTCTGCTGAACACCATTCTCGGCGCGCTCGATCCGGACGGCGATGGAGGGTACTTCTACTACTCCGATTACCATGCGGGAGCACGCAAGGGCTATTACAAGCAGAAATGGCCGTGCTGCGCGGGCACGCTGCTGCAATCCGCCGCCGACTTCCCGCTGAACCTCTACTTCCAGGATCCGCGTGGAATCTACGTCAGCCTGTACACGGGAAGCGAGGTCAACTGGAAGGCCAACGGGGTGGCGGTGAAGCTGACGCAGAAGACGGCCTACCCGGAATCGGAGCGGATCGAGATTCACCTGGCGCCGGAAGCGCCGGTCGAGTTCGCAGTTCGGCTCCGCATTCCAGCATGGCTCGATAAGCCCGCCCAGATTAGCGTGAATGGGAAGGCGA
>OKRF01000135.1:0-195 GCA_900290315.1 Candidatus Sulfopaludibacter sp. SbA3
TCGGGCCAGCCGCAGCGCTCCATGAGCGCGTTGTGGCAGGAAACTCCACGGGTGTGGCAGTCGGCGACGATCTGCTCCAGGTCGGCCTGCGGGATGCGCTTGCGGTAATATTCTTTGAGATCGGGCATCAGGCGCGGCTCGCCGCCAATCCAACGCTTTCCTTTGGTGAGGCCGGCTAGCGCCATGCCCGCGAGC
>OKRF01000135.1:205-12408 GCA_900290315.1 Candidatus Sulfopaludibacter sp. SbA3
GCTTCCACCCAACTGGCGCGGCGCCGCGCCACATACGTACGCTCCAGATTGGCGCGGTTCAGCGGTTCGCCATCTTTGAGCAGTTCCAGCACCGCCTCCGCCAGTTGCGAGCCCGTGGTCCACGCTTCATCCACACCGGAACCGGTGAGCACGTTGGTGCTGCCCGAACCTTCCCCGATGCGCGCATAACCGCTGCCTACCAGCAAGGGCTCGCCGCGCCGCCCCGATTCCTGCAGCGATTTCGCCCCCCACGAACGAAGCTTGCCGCCCTGCACATAGCGCCATAGATAAGGATGCAGCAGGAAATGCTGCAGGTAGCGATAGGAGGTGCGCACGGGACTGCGGAACCAGGAGGGCACGAAGATGCCGGCGGTGGCTACGCGGTCCGGATGCACGTAGAAGAAGCCGAAGATCTCGGGCTCGGGATAGCCGAAGGTATGGAAAACGGTACCGGGCTCCAGATCCGTGCCTTCCGGCAGATCGATCACCATCTTCATACCCACGGCCCATTCGCGGTGATGGTGGCCGTTGGGCAATCCGAACTCCTGGTCCAATTGGCGGCCCACCGCGCCCACCGGCCCATCGCCCACCACCGTGAGGGCGGCGCGGATATCCATGCCTGGCAGGAAGTTGGCTTCCGGGCGGCCATGGCTGTCCACTCCTTGATCCGTGAGGCGCACGCCGCATACGCGGTCGTCGGCGGGGTCGATCAGGGCTTCGGCCACCGGCATTCCGGGCCAGATCTGTACCGTGCCGGAACACATCAGCTCACTCCCCACAAACTGCATGAACTGCCCCAGCGAGAGGACCATGCCGCCGGTTTTGTGGAGGAACGGCGGAACGTATGGCAGTTCCACGCCGTAGTGGCGATGCAGCCGGAATGCCCGAATCGCGCTGTCCACCAGCTTCAGTGCTGTCAACCGGCGGCTGGCGCCCACCGGATCGAGCAGGTAGATCACCTTCTCCTGCTGGACCGGCGCGGCCATGGGGATGCGGCTGGGGTCCAGGTCCGGCAGCGTGGCGCGGATGCCGCGGGCCTTGGTAACCACGCCGGAAACCCCGAAGCCGATATCCTCGGCGCGCTCGTAGCACATCACCTGGAGCGGTAGACCGGGGGAGGAAGGGCTCTCGATGGCCGGGGAGCCATCGGGATTCACAAGATGCCCGGCGAGCGTGGTCAGAAAACCGGCCGTGGCAGGGCCGAAGCCGACGCAGACGATATCCACATCCATCGTCTGGCGCTCAGGCGCGGGCTGGCTCATGCGGGATAGTCCAGCGCCTCGGGAATCATCACCTTGGTGAGGGCTTCGGCGGCGCGGTCTTTGGCAAGCTGCGAACCGGTGAGGCAGCCGTCCATCCGTACGCGGAGGCGGATGAACTGGTCCAGCCCGTCGAAGCGGGCGCAGGGACCAGCCTTAGCCGTGTGCGAGCCATCCTTTTCGATGATGTCGGTATAACTGCGGGCCAGGCTGGCGATGCCGGGGATGAGAGCTTCCATGGCATCCAGGTCGTCGGCCTGGTAGCAGCCGGCGCAGCCTTCGCTATCCCAGGAGGGATGGCGGTTGTAGCCGAAAACCAGTTCGGCGCAGACGCGGCCCACTTCACCGGCGGCGCGCGCGGATTGCACGTGGCAAAGGTCGGCCAGAAAGGCCAGTAGGCCCGGCAGCCCTTCGGCCACAGTAGCGTTGGCTGCGCCGTGCTTTTCCAGTTGCAGCAGGTCCAGAATCTGGCTGCGTGCAGAAAGCAGCCAGCAGAGCGCATCGGCCAGCGGGAAGGTGACGCCCTGGCGCGCGCCTTGATACAGCTTGCCGCCATCAGCGTCGGCGGCCTTTTGCAGGTGCTGCAGGGTGTAGAGCCACATCTGCATGGCAGTCGCCAGCGAGCAGGCGCCGGTTTCCGGATTGTCGTTGGCGATCAGGCGCATTTCGCGGATCCATTCGCGGAACTGCGTAAGGAACAGTTCATCTGTCATGGTGACGCTGAGTTGCCGCCGCTGCACGGCCTCGGGCCCTTCGTAGGTGGCCTCAAGCTGCGAATCCATCCACTTGTGGCCCAGGAAGCCGGGGCAGTCTTCGGTGATGCCATAGCCGCCCATCAGGCTGACCGCTTCCCGCATCATGCGCGCACCGTGGCCGGTGTTCCACAGCTTGCAGGCGGGGCACAGCACGTTGGCTTGCGAATCCAGAATGGCGTACTGCACCAGGGTGTCCTCCGCCAGTTCGGGGCGGTGGCCGTGCAGGAACTCGATGGCGTTCTTCTGCACCACGCGCATGAACTTGAGGGTGGTACTGCCGGGTTTGACGCCACCGAGGATGGCTTCCTTCTGCTTCTCCAACGGGTCCAGCCGGTCGAACACGCGGGCAGCTTCGAAGCCCAGGGCGGCGCTGGCCTCGCCGGCGGCCCAGATATCCACCAGGCGGTGCACCACGTCCTGCTTGAGTTGCAATCCCAGTTCGTAGCGCGGCGAGCCGGGAGTGGCGATGGAGCCGCCCCGGAAGCGATTGCGGTGATAGCGAATCACCGGCTCCACAGCGGAGAGCAGTTTGGCCGACGTCATGATGGCGACGGTGACGCGCGTGCGCCGGAAGACTGCTTCGATGATCTCCCCATGACTGTACCGCGGCACGATCACGCCATCCTTCACGGTGTAGCCGCCGATGATCCGGCTGGCCGGCACTTTCAAGTTGAAAATGGGGTCGCGCGTGGAAGAGAGTTGATGCACCAGCTTGCGGGTGGGCGTACCGCGGTCGAAGGTCCCGGGGTCGCTTTCTTCCAGGATCACCATGCAGGTGCCCTTCACGCGCGGATCGTCCGATTCCACCGCGGCGGTCACGAAGTTGGCGAAGCCCATGTTGGTGATGAAGCGGCCACGCTTCTCCACTTGCAGCAGCGGCTCTTCACCCTCTTTCCATTCAGCCACCCGCAGCTTGCCGCCCAGCATGCCCGTCTCGACTCCCACGTAGGGGATGGGCTCGGTGAGGCAGAAGGCTCCGCGCCACGGCTTGCGATCTTCCCCGGGTTGCGGTGGCGCGCAGCGGCTCATGTAGTACTCCCGCTGTTCCTCGGTACCCCGCTCGTGGATGGGAGAAAGTGCCAGGCACCCGGCCAGGCTGCCCGTGGCCGCGCCCGCGTCCACCCATGCCAACTCGAAGGCCACCAGCGCCAGGGCCAGGTTCTTGGGACCTTCGATGAATCCGCCTTGCGCGGGCTCCATGAAGACGCCAGTGATGCCGGATTCGTCGAAGGATTGCAGCAGGGCGTTCTTCTCGGCGGTCCACTCGTGCGTATTGCGCGCCCCGGAAGCCACCAGGCGCGCCACCGGCCCACGCGCCACGGCGCGGACGCTCTGCACCAGCATCTGCAGGTCGTAGCGGTCGGCGAAGCGCCACAGGATCTGCCGGACGTCATCTCCGGGCAACGCTCGCAAGTACTCAGGTTTGGTTTCGGTCGCAGCTAGTGTCACAGCGTGGTGTCCTTTCCACTCGCACATGCGTGAAAACGCGCAGTACTTCGTCTAGAGAAAGGACGGTGTGCAATCGGCTTGCCAGCGAGCAAGGGCGTTGAGAATCAATACAACGTAGAATTCCTCTACAGGTGAATTAGGGGGATGAGGCTCCATGCGAAGCCATGGCACTTAGTGCGATCCGCCTGGTACGTGAGGCCGTTCTGCGTGACGGAGAACTCATTGGTCGGAGTGCCGAACCCCGGGCTGAGTCCCTCATTTCCCCAGTTGTGTGTCGAGTTGTTTCCGCGATCAACGATCCGACCGTCGTGCGACAGGTGCCGACATCGCCTCCAAAGAGTCCGGTGGTATCCAGTGAAAACGGCGAGTAGATCTGAATATTGGGTCCGACGTTGAACCCGCTGTGATAGCCCAGAATGCAACAGTTGCCACCGAAGAGATTGGTGTCGCCGTTGGAGGAAACCATGTCCTTGGTTAGAAAGATAGGGAACGTGCCGACGTTTACCGTTGCAGCCAGCGGACCTGTGATCAGTGCCTGGACAGCAGCATCCAATTGGTTCACATCCACCACGCCAAGGTTTCCCACATCCACCACCGAACAGCACCGGTACGTTGTAGTTCGAACCAGCTCCGGAGGTCCCGCCGGTGCCGAACGAGAGTGCCTGGCTGCCCAGGGTAGATTCTTGCAGAATGAGATGATAGGGCGAGCCGCCCACCAGCGACCAGAATTCCGCACGCTGGAAAGCATCGAGATACTGCGTGTCGCCCACGTTCACGCCATTCATAATCCAGGTGTTGTTGGTGAAGATGGGTGAATTCGCGATCACACTCACGGTGGTGCGGTTGGCGTTGCAGGCGTCGGGCAGGGTCGGATCATAGACCACCGTTCCGCTGCCGTCCGTTATGGTGATCACCAGCGGGATGATCTGGGTCGGGATGGTGGTCGTGGTCTTTCCGCGGCTGAGCGGGCTTCTGCCCACCATGGTTCCGGTGAAGGTGCCGCCGCCCAAATCGACGGCCGCCGTTACCGAGAAGTTCCACAGCGGCAACGGGGTCACAGTGTTCCCTTGGCTGGAATTCGGGTTGCTCTTTGCGCTGACGGAATTATGCAGCGGAATGACCGTGTCATAGCCTTTGGGAAGTTGGGCCGATGCTACGAACGCACCCGCCACATGGATCACGGCACCGCCAAGAAGTAAAGAAGTCAATGAACGGTTCATGCCATCCCTCCTTGTACGGCGCCGTAGTCTCAGGGAAAAGTTGGGACCCGCGATGAAACTGAAGATGGCCTGAGTGACGTTTGGACCCGTGACATCGCGGGCGCCGATGAAGAGCGCGTCCCCGCGCGTCGCTGGTTCTGGTTACGAACCCGAGCGAGCTCGCTCCATTGAAGAGCTCGAGCTTGGCGGTGAACTGACCCGGCGCGTCGGATTGGATGGCCGCACCGGCACAAATCCGGAGGTGAATACAAAGCTGACCGGTGCAGTGCCGGCGTTGGCGTCAAGGTCAATGGCCCAGATCAGCGCATCCCCATTTGTAAAAGCTCCGCTCGCCGGACCCCAGGTGTTGCCCCAACGGCCCTTATGCCCGTGGTGGTTGAGAAAGCGCCGGTCACACCAATGGCGCCGACGGAAGTGGCTGAAAAGGGATTCGGGATGAGTGTCCCATCGGAACCCAGTTGGCCCCAGCTCACAGAATCGTTGGCGCTGAGCGCGCCTGGGGTTGGCGCCAGGTTGAGTGAGTCGGCGTAGGCGATGCTGCTTAGCAGACAGGCTGCCGCCAGCAACTTTACGAGCGTCACTAATGCCAGGTGCATCCACCTGAGAACAGCCCGTAAGGGCGTTAGATGACTATACAGAAGCGACTGCGGAATGGCAAGGAAATTTCTGCCGAAGAAGACAGGGTCGTAACGCCGGCGATCTCGTCGCCGGATGGCCCGTGCGACCGGCGGCAAGACCGCCGGCGTTACAGGTTTTTCATGAAGTTTCGCGGGCGGAACGGCCATCCCAACAGGGTCGAAACTGCACCCCCCCCCGCGCCTATCGCGCGCCGTCAATCGAGCGTATTTTCATGCCGTTTTGCGGGGCGGTCCGCCCCAATTGACAGACGACAAAAAAACGATCGTCTGTCCTACTGGCGGCAGGCAATCCGGTTCTACCAGGATCGAATGACGCGATAGCCGGCGCGGATCAGATCGAAGCGGGCAGCGGTCAACGCAGACTCGTCAGTGTACGGGCCGACGACTACGCGGACCAGGCTGTCGCTGCCGGTCATCGCGGAGCCGGCCGGGAAGCCGGCAGCCTTCAACTGCGCGATCAACTTCTTGGCGGGCGTATCGGCGGCGCCCATCACCTGCCAGAAACTGCCGGGCATGTGTTCCTTCATGGCGCGGGAAATCGGCATAGGTGCGTCGGAGGCGAGCGCGGTATCGGAAATCTGTGGGGGCGGAGGTGGTGGCGGTGGAGGCGGTGGAGGCGGCGCCTCCGTCCACGTGGCGCCGCGGGGAGTGGACTGAGTCGCGAACTGCCTGGCGTCTATCGCTTTGTCAGCCCATTCGTCGGCCTTGGAGAGAGCGTCGGCCCTTTCGGCAGCCGTCTCCCCGACCTCGGCTTTCAGACGATACAACAGATTCATGTACGCCATCGCATCGGCATAGTGAGGGTCTATCTGGAGGGAAGTCTCCAACATGTGAATGCCTTCGTCAATCAGGGGACGGTTTTGTGCGCGCTGGCCGCCGTGGGCAGAATAGACGACTGACCAATCGGTGAACCCGACACAATAGTAGGAGGTCTTCTCCTTGGGATAAAATGACACCATCTTGAGCGCCCACTGGCGTGCCTCATCAGGCTGCTTGACGATCATAGATAGCGTCATCATGCCGCTGAGCGCTTCCTGGTTGGCCGGATCGCGCGCCAGCACATCGAGGAAATCCTGACGGGCACGGCCTTGCAGTTCGCTATCGCCTGGCTTGATTGACAGCGCGTCCATCCATGCCTTAGCTGCCTCCAGCCTGGCCTTGATGTTGGCCTGGTCGCTCGATTGCGCGCGCGCCGTCCAAGAGACGCCGGATGCGATCACCGCGCACAGAACGAGCGCGGAAAGGCCGGCTGCCAGCAGCAGGCGCGCGCGCTTCAAATTCGCCGCAGGGCGATGCAGCAGGCGGCGGATGCGCTGCTCGAGAATATCGCCGTCGAATACGCCGAGGGTATATCCAGGGCGGGCCAGGGCAGTCATGGAAGCGGCGATGCTCACGATGGAGCGGGCATATACGCCGGCATCCAGCAGTTTGCGCGTTACCAATTCGTCGCAAGCCATCTCGCGGGTCTCTTCGATGCCGCGCAGAATCAGCCAGGAGGCCGGGTGGAAGGCTACCGGTAGAGACAGCAGCTCATACAAAACGTTCAGGGCGAAATCGTGCCGCGCCAGGTGGGCCATTTCGTGCCCGATGGCGGTGGTGAGCAGTTCCTCGGAAGCGCTCGTGAAGAGCGAGTCGGGAAGGATGATGGTTCTTCGCCAAGCGCCCGCGGCCACCGGGCTCGGAACACGCGGCGAGCAGAGCAACTCGACATCGTGCAAGCCGAAGGCGGACAAGCAACGATCCCATACCTGGCGGACCAGGGACGGCGCCGCGCCCAGTCCGGCAGTATCGCGGATCTGCACCGTGCGCATCCACGCCCAAGTCAGCCTGCCCAGGCGGTAAAGGAAGAACAGCAGGTAGGCGGCCACCAGCACGGTCGCGGTGGTCTGCGCGTAAGCGATGGTGCGGGGCGCGGCAGTGGAGGCTAGGCCGAGCGCGCGCGCCGGGGACGCGCCGGAGAGGGCCAGTAGCGGCGCTCCTGGCGCGGTAAATGGCTCTTTCGCCGTGTATTCCGCCGAGCGGACACTGATCGCCGGCAGCAGGACGGCAGCGAAGAGTGCCGTTACCCAGACCGCGTGCCGATGGCCGGCCGGTCCGTTGCGCATGAGCCTGCACGCGAGCGCCGCGACGGCGGCTACCACGGGGATCTGCCACAGAGAGTTCAGTAAGAAGGTAAGAAGATAGCGGCTAATCGTTTCCATGACCATCCTCCCTCGGTTGCTCCACCAGCTTCTGGATCTGGGCAAGCTTCTCAGGGGTCAGTTTCCGGGTTTCCACCAGGCTCAGGACAAGACTGTCGGCTGAGCCGCCAAAAAATCGATCGAGCATATCCCCAACGGCCTGGGTCACCGCCTTCTGGCGGCTGAGGATCGGTTGATAGAGGTAGGCGCGGTCCTTCAGACGGCGCTTCACCTTGCCCTTGCGGTGCAGCACGTTGAGCATGGTCTGCACCGTGGTGTACGCCAGGTCGCGTCCGGTCAGGCGCGCCTGCACGGTCTGAACGTTCACCGGTCCGGTCTCCCACAGAACGTTCATGATTTCCAGTTCCAGCGGGGTGAGGGACTGTTCGGAGGTTTTTCTTCTCGGCAATGCAAAGCTCCTAAACAATTAGGAGCTTACAGCGAAAAATCGCCTCTGTCAACTAAAATCTTAGGACACTTTCAAGCGTTCTCCGCTGCATCTGTCGTTGTGACTTAAACCATAACTTTGCCGTTTGGCAAGGTTATGGTTTATTCGCCTCCCAAATATGAGGACATCGGGCATCCAAACCACCAGTTTCCGATCGCCCACGAGAGCTTGTTCCATGCGGTAGAGGCACGTGGGGGGAGAGCCGCGCCGCAGAAATCGAACGGCCGGTGCCGGTGTGCGGCGAGATTGCCGGCTTGGCGGAGGTCGATCGGAGCAGGGCAATCGTTCGATGATCTAATTGGCTACCGGCGTCCTCTCCACGCGATCGATGACCGTCACCTCCATGGGCGCCCTCCTTGTCTCCAGCTTAAGCCCCAGTTGGGATTGCACCGCGCTGAAAAGATCGGGCGCCGTCTCAACGTCGGCGGCATTCGGCGCATCTGCGCCCGGCGGCGGTGGTGGTAGCGTCGGGCCGGGCGCCTTCCCGAGAGCTGTTCCTTCCGCCGCGAACGTCAGGCTGAAGTCATACTTTCCAGTCAGGGCGGTGCCATCGGCCACAGGGTGGCCCAACAAATACGACAGCCGGTTGGCAAGGTCGCCCATCGTCTGGAGCCGGGCCTGGAGGCGCCCCCGATTGAGCACAACGAACTGAAGCATGCCGGGCGGCCCGCCGGGCGGGAGTTTCGGGAATCCGTCCCGGTCGCGTTCGAACTGCTGCGGCGACCCCGCTCCCGCAGGCGCGCCGCCGCCCGGTGGGGTGGCCGCGGGTGCGGACTCCGACAACTTGGGCCCATTCCTGCCGGTGACGAGAGTATAGGCCGGGGCGTCTTTCATCTCCCGATGGAGCACGATTTTGAATCTCTCCACCAGCAGGTCGCGGAGCATCCCCGCGAGTTGTTCCCGGGTAGTGTTCGGCGGCAAGGTGGCGTCGATGTCGAAGCGCTCGGTTTCCATCCAGCCAGGACCTGCGATCTGAAAATCGTTGACGCCGTACGCAATCAGCAGGAGCGCCTTCAGGGACATGTTGGAATACCGGATCCGCCCAGGATCCTTCGTGCCCGGACCTCCCATCGTCATACCAAATGGTCCGCCCGCGGGATTGGCGGCCTTTACCGAAGCGACCTCAAACGCGAGCTTCCTTTCCATACTCTGGCCGAACAACAGGCTGGACGCGAGCGCCGGCAGCACGATCCATCGCGGTGACATAGACACCTCCGAGAGTCCTAAATAATTAGGAGTATGAATCTGAAAAGCGGGCCTGTCAACTAAAAGTTTAGGACATAAACTTTAGGAGGCCGAACCCGAAGGGTGTGAATTAAACCATAACCTTGCTGTTTGGCAAGGTTATTCACCCCGCGGTTTGGCTGCGCGATCTGCGGATTTCGCTCTCCGCTGAAACTCCCGATGCCTCGCGGAAATGGCGCGATTAATCTCGGGAAAATTGCGGGAAATAGCCCTGGTGACACCGAGCCGCGCATGTACCTCTCGCAATGAGGGTGGCGGATTCTCCTTCAGCACAACTTTCAGCCGGTTCTTCAGCGCCTTCTTGGATTGTTCGGCGAACCTCCGGCGGCGTTCGATCAGCTTTGCGCACAAACGTGGTTCCCAGGCGCATAGGCTGTTGCCGGTGCCGTAGCCCAGCCGGCTGGCAACCTCCTCCACCGTTGGCGGCGGGTCCTCGCTGAGCGCTGCTCTGAGTGTTGACGTGACTCTGCTTCGCCGCGCCAATTTGACGGCACCTCGCTTCGCTTTGATCGCCCGGCAAATATCCGGGAATCTGGCCATCAGAGGGCCTACGGTTTCAAATCCACACGCCTTTGCGCTCCGATATACGGGGACAGGTATTTCGCGCGATAACGACTCTTCGAGCACCTTCTGGATAGCGGATTCATCGACAGACTTGGCGCCACGCATCCGCCGCCAATGATTGCGTCCGGATTTGTTGAAGTTCCGCACGATCACTTTGCACATCTCGCCATCCGCCTGATAGAGCTGAGTGGGCGCCGAATACCCGAGCCGTTCCGCTACCTCGCCAATGCTGGGCGCGGGTTGCTCCTTTGCGGCCAGGCGAAGTACTTCGCGGATCTGGTCCGGCGTTCTCAGGGGCCGCCGTCGGCGCCCCTGCCTTGCTGCCTCAGCGCGCGCGTCGCCTTCCGGCTCTGCGATGGCCCCCGTGACCAGGGACGTCAGCGGAATCCTTAACTTGTGGCACATTCGCAGTAGCAGGTCGACGCGCGCGGTCGATGCGCCCTTGTACCAGTTGTAGAAGGAACTCCGGCAGCAACCGGCGCTCTCGGCGATTGTCACCCTGCTCCCTTCAGCGAATGAAGCCACATAACGTACGAGAATCTTCTGGATGTTCTCCTTTCCGACTGGCTGGGCATGTGGAGCGATTTCCAGGAGTTGCCCAAACTGTTGAGCCACCCAGGCCTGGTAGTCCGTCGGGAGGGTTTCTGGCGTTGAGGGTCGCGGGAATCCCAACCACTGGTAACACCGGGAGCAAAAGCCGGGCCGCGATACGGCACATAGCGGTCGCAGTCCTTGATGACATGCAGGGCATGAAGTCTCCAGCGGCGTCTTATGCAACGGGCAGATCTCAACGGATTGCAGGCACCAGACCAACTGCTCATACACATCCTGTCCCTGGGCCTTTTGAGATTCATAGCACCGGGGACACCACGCACGTTCCTGCCGAATGAGGAACGGTGTAGGGAGGAATGATGCGAACGGCAACAGCGTCAAGAGTTGGAGATTGTCGCGGAGCGTGAAGCTCTCAAGCGCTGAGACCCAACTCCGCGCGTTTTCGTTGACGCCGTTGATTGCGTTTGGAAGCCCTGCTGGTGCGTGAAAATATGGAATGCTGCTTCGAAGTTCGTACTCAATCAGGTCGCTTACGCGCACCGCGTGCGAGGCGGCAAGCCGGATCATGTAGCCGGTCAAGCTTTCGATGAATGGCGTACCTATGCCGATCGGCTCAATCGAATGAAGGCGGCTTCGGGCCGGAATCGAGACCGGCACCAGATCCCNNCCCGTTGCGGCCGACGCATTCCCGGCCGCCTCGTGCTTCGCGGGGCCGCCGGTTTGTTCACGTCGCCGATCCTGTGTGCCGCGCAGGTTGGGAGACCCAACCGCACCTGAAGCGCACCACGCGCCTCTGCCGGTTCCGCCGCCCGCGACTCCCCTTCAGCAGTCTCTGAGAGGATCTTCTCGCATTGCATAACGGACAGGGCTTGAGTCTCCAGATCCTTGCGGACGATCGTGTTCCCGTTACGCCGCAACACCGAGTGCAACGCCCTCGTGAGCCACTGTTTGAGAATGCCGACGCAGCCAATGCTCCTCTCGTAGAGAAACTCCCATTCCCCGGCGAGATCCGGTTGCTCGGGCAGAGGCATGTGATTGGCGAATGATCCCACTACGTTGACGAACATCTGCCGCTCAGAGGCCGACTCCGCCCGGTACCGCGGGAAGTGGACATCCAGGCTCCGTCTGCTGAGCTGCCCGTTGAGGTTTCTGAAGGAGAGCAGGTCGTACGTGCCGAACAACACGTGGACGATTCGTGTCTGATTGGCTATCGATTTTACGACGTCAAGTTGATCCAGTAGCCGGCGGCCGGAAGCCATCTTCGACAAGTGCTGCGCCTCATCGATCATGACGGCGGCAGGTCTTCTGAATCGCAATGCCTGCTCGACCGCATGTCGAAACTCGGCCGCGGTCGATTTCGCTCCGAATGTCGCGGTGGGCCTCACGTAAAGTGTCTCCTCATCGCGCTTACAGTCCAGCAAGGGTTCGTTCATGGCCACCAACAATCTCCTGAAATGATCCGACCAGCAGAACCGGCCAGATTCCGGTGCGATCGCCTCCACACCCACTACCGGAATCCGACCGCGGTCCTGCTCCAAACCAGACCGAAGGTCATTGCTGATGACTTGCTCGACCTTGAGTCTGAGCGTTGTCTTTCCGACGCCTGTCGGCCCAAACACGAATACCAGCGAGTTGGGCTCCGACTCGGAGATGGAGGCCATCAACTTCTCTTTCGCTTCCGCAAGCAGTGGGTGGGCCACCGTATACGCCCGAAAGTAAGCCAGCCTTTCCGCAGACGGCTTGGTCAGTAGTTCCCGTGGAAATCCGGTCGTCACTGTCATTCAGAATTCTCCATACAACTCGAACGCTAGCGGAGTCCCCGCGCATGGGCTTGGAGGCGTCTGTGGGTTGGCGCCGCCGTTATCAGGCCGATCAGGTGCAACGGTGAGCGAT
>OKRF01000135.1:12414-27168 GCA_900290315.1 Candidatus Sulfopaludibacter sp. SbA3
GTTTCCTCCGGCACACACCTGGTTACGACGGCGTAACTCGTGGCTGGCCAGGAGGATCTCTTTCTCGGATCTTCCTTGAAATATCAGGTGGTGCTCCGAGTAGCAGCGCACCCATTGCCGTTCCACGAAAGCGTACGCGGTGCCGACGTCGAAAGGATCGTAGCGCACCGCCACGCAAGTGCCTTCTACGGCCGGGTTCCGAAACCGATCCGACCAATAGTAGATCTGGTTCAACTTCACGCCTCGCCCTGGAAGGACCTTCGCGACGCCTTTCGCGGTGGTCGGTAGCGTTGCCATCAGAAAGTCTTCGTTATACGGGATCGTCCGCTGAACGCGCAGGCCGGAGGATTCCAATCCGGCCGTAAACGCGTCTCGCGGGCTCAGGCTCAACGCAGGATGGACCACCGTATCGTAGATCTCAAGGAGGTATTCGCTGAGGCGTTCTTCCAGCGCACCCAGGGTCCACACCGCCTGTCCTTGTGGGCTAACCGACTTCGTCACCTGACGCACGTTGCGAGTGATCTGCGTGTTGCCGCGCAGATTGTGAATGAACTGCGTGTTCGTGGTCCCAAATAGCCGCTCGCAAACTGAGCCGAAGCGGGCCTGCGCTGGTGGCCGAGTCTTCTTAGTGACTTCGTAGCGTGCCAGGAGAGTTTCGAAATAGGTGCTCTGGAACTCGGGTCCGCCGTCGAGGACCAAGATCTGGGGCAGGCGACTATGCCGCCGCACACATTCCCGCAGGATCATCATGCAGGATCGGTAACTTGGCGCGTCGAATGTCAGGTAGAGTGAAAGGCCGCGCCGTGAAAAGGCATCGGTGAGAATCGTCATCCACGGTCGTCCGAGTGGACGGCCTGTCAGGGAGCAGACAACTTCAACATCCAACTCTGTATGGTCGATGTGGCCGATCTCGAAGGGGCGATCTCCATGACGCGGCGTGGTGGGCCGCAACTCGAAATAGAATTCCGCGTGAGCATAGGCTGCGCGCCTGCCCTGGCGCTTCAGTATCTGCTCGAACGCCGGGCGCTCGCGGACGGCAAGACAGAATGAAACGTAGCTTGGCGCGACAATGCCCTGCTCCTCACATTCCCGCTTCAGCGCCGCCCATGAGGCTGCCCGCGTCTTCTGCTTGAGATTCTCGTAGTCGTTGGCAATGAACTCGGCAAGGAGTTTGTGTGATGCCTCAGGCAGGCGGAGGGTGCGGTTGCCTCGATCCCCGGTTCTCGGCAGCAGGCCGACATATCCGTTGCCGTACTTCTCCGCGGCAAGGCGATACTGGGCCAACCATGAACGCAGGGTCCGTGCGGGAACTGCAGCAGGGGCGACCTCGCCCTCCATGTGGCGCTTCACAACATCGAAGCGTTCATTCGCAACCTTCAATTCCTGTGCGCTGGCCGCTGTCAGAAGCCGGAAGGCCTCACCGTGTGCCCGGACCAGTGACGTTGTGGGGCCGATCGTCCCGACCGATCGCTGCAAATCGGGGCAGGCGTGCTGGTGCGCAGCGGCGGTGTCTGGACTGGCAAAGACGCGAACCCGCTCTGGTTCGACCATCGCCGCGGCACCGAGGTCCACATAAATTTCGCCGGACGCGATCAGCAGATAAATGTCGTCACGCTTCGCAACATCTTGGGCCCTCTCCAAGAGATCGCTCAGGAGGATTCCCGGGTCGGTCAGCACTGCGGCTTTGACAGCCTGGTCGATGAATCCGTCCACGCTCGCCTGATCGAATCGGAGATAGTCCTCCAAGAACTGTAGGTTTCTCTGGAGGATCCAGTTGATCTCCTCTGAGCTTCGCACTCGATAATACAGCCCGGTCGTCAATGCGTGTGCCTGACCGGGCGGGCAACACCACTTGCCTTCGCTATCCCGGCAGTAGCGGTTTGGGCTCTTGATGGCCAGCTTTTCGAGATCCTCTGAGGTTTTGCATTCCTCCCATCCAGCCGAGCCTTGACGAACCACGAAGTAGTCCGGCGTGTGCATTACCGAGAGGGATCTCCCGTTCGCCGCCGTGTAGGACAGCGGAATCGCCGGTGGCTGGTCGTAGTATTCCAAGACAGTGGCGTCGCGCTCCAGTTCGTAAACGAATGGCAACTCCACACGGTGGCTTTCAAACTGGATGGTCACGCCCATCTTCCGGCTGGGATATCGCCCCGAAACATTCTTGCGCCCGCCGCCCACCCGGCGTGTAGGATTGCGGGACCGTGCCTCAGTGACCGCCGCCTGAGCCTTCTCAGTCAATGCCAGACGCTTACACCATAGAAGAAAGTCGGTTTCGCTGAGCAACGTGTCACCTCGCGACCGCCTCAGCGGCCGCTACTTTCCGCTTCGCGTGCGCCGTTCGTTCTTCAGCGCCAGTGTGTACCTCCGGCCGGCTTCAGTCATGAGTTTCTGAAGATCACGGCCGTTCTGGATGGCCTTTTCCACGTCGTCGGCCAGCTCATCCGGGACGTAGATGGAAAAGCGTCCCTTACCGCTGCGCCCGTACAGCGCGTAACTGGAATGCCCTTGCCCCGATTCGCAAAGCTGGCAGCGTTTTCGAATACACGGGCTCTTCCGCAACGAGACGGAACCTATGGCAACAGGCCAGAGATCGCGGACTGCGGCCTGAAACCAGAGTTTCACCTGTTCCGGGGTTTCAGTGCTTGTCATTGTACAGGTGCATGCTAGCACACATACAATCGGCGCACAAACAAAAATCCTGCCCCTACGTCCTGATTGGCAAACCAGGCGCCGGCTTGTACTTCCGGCAAGGTTATGGTTTATGTGCTCCCCTTGGCAGTCCGGCCGTTCACCGGAAAACAACGACTTGGCCGCCTTACGGCGGCAAGGTTATGGTTTATTCGCGGCAAGGATATGGTTTAAGTGACAGTCGTCTTAATCTTGAGATACACCGCGCTGACGGGCGCATGACTGGGGGTGGGGCTGACGGAATCGCGATACGGGGCGGGCCGCAGCTCATCGTAAATGCATTTCGGCCAGGGCCGCCGCAACGGGGAGCGCGGCCAGGAAATGGCGCCGGGAGAGCGTGGGCATCGACCGTACTGTATAGCATGGAAGCGCTAGGCGGCGGACGAGAGGCACCGATGGTCCGCCGCGCCACGCACGACTACCACTGTGCGATCGTCCACGGGATCGGCGAAGCGGCTCGCTGCGTCCATGATGAAGGCGACCAGGTCGCTCGACCGGGCGCCGGGATGCTGGCGCACCACGTCCAGAATGCCCGCCATGCGGAATTCGCCGCCGCTGCCATCCACGGCGTCCGTGACGCCGTCGGTGAACGCTATCAGGATGTCGCCGGGTTCGAACGCCACGGTGCGGTGCGCATACAAGGCGCGCGGTGTGAGGCCCAATACTGTGCCCGTGCTGTCCAGCCGTTCCACGCCGCGGCCGCTCCGGCGAACCAGCAGGGCGGGCTCATGACCCGCGCTTACATAGTGCAACTGCCGCGCGCCGGCATCCACCTTGGCATAGAACAGGGTGGCGAAGAAATTGTCCGGAGAGACGTCGTAGACGGTGCGGTTCAGCTCTCCGACCACACGCGCGATTTCGTAGGTTTGACCGCTGGAGAGGCCGCGCAACAGGGCCTGCATTCCGGACATCAGGATGGCCGCGGCGATGCCGTGTCCGGAAACATCACCCACCGAGACGACCAGGCCGCCGGGACCCTGCGCGACGAAATCGAAGAAGTCGCCGCCAACTCCGGCGGCGGGCCGAGAGTCGCCGCAATAGTCGAGGCCCTGTATGCGCGGCAGGCGATAGGGAAGAAAGCGGTTCTGCACATCGCGCGCCGTTTCGAGTTCCAGGGACGTTACAGTTTCCAGTTTGTCGCTCATACCTGGATGACGCTGCGGGACTCGCATTCGCGGTCGTCGGAAAGGTAAAGCTTGGTTAAAAGTGGAGAGGACCGCTGGAAACAGAACCTACCGCAGAGATAGTGAGGACCCTGAGGAAAACGCGGAGAAACGAATTCCCGGCGGCCTCTGAGCCGCTCAAGTTTGCCCCTTTTACGAAACCCCGCCGTGTTTTCCCGCCCTCTTCATCCCACCGGGTGACGCATCGCATCCCCGAAGAAGACAGACGACAAAAAACGATCGTCTGTCCCACGGGCTAACGACTCTTCATGAGATGTATCTCAACAGCCGTGCCGCTCCCTCAGGCTCGTGGCTCCGAAGCGCATGCAGAGCCCCGGCCGTAACTGAGGGAGCGGTTGGAGCTGTGACGCTGCACGATTATTCTGCTTTGCTGCGCAAGATCTGGAAGCCGTCTTCCGCGCTCAGCCACACCTGGTCCAGGCTGTAGCGGCCGTTCTGCAAGCGGAGCACAACGCCGGGGTTGCTCTCGTGATTATTGGAAATTCGATTCGCCAGAACGGTGGCCTGCTCGCCGCTGCTGGCGCGGATCAACAATACCATATTGTCGTTGCCGTGGGTCATTTCCTGAACCGTGCAAACGCCCGGCGGCAACTCCACGCCGCTCACAAACACAGGTGCGGCCAGGGTAACTCTCAGAAGGTCGGCGGAAGCAGCGCTGAGTCCCAGGGCCGCGATGAGTACTGCGAGAAGTGCTTTCATGTTTTTGTCTCCTGCATAGAAAGCGCTTCCGGTAGCCTGGCAGTTACTTGTATGGCGTGAGGCTTAACGTGCTTAACAGAGTCTTTACGACACCCGGCTCCTGGCAGGCGCCTCACGGCAACAAGGCCAAGGGGCGACCGCCAAAGGGCCTTGCATTTCACCTGGCAGGTGTATTGCCGCGGCGCAATCTGTGTCCCGCTTAGTACACCGTTTCATAAATACGGCAACGTATTCTGGGACGGACGCGTGCGCCGTGGGTCAGACGTCTTGAGTCAAGGTATCCTGGAACTGGGATGAAGACCTGATGCGCCCGCTGGCTCACGGCGAACGACCCTTGTATTGGGTTGGATCCACGAAGCGGGACTTGGTGGTGTTTCCCGAAGCGGTCAAAGACCGTATGGGCAGTGCTTTGAGCGTTGCTCAGTTCGGCGGCAAACACCCGGCGGCGAAGCCGTAGAAGGGGGTGGGCTCCGGAGTGCTTGAGGTCGTGGAGGATCACGACGAAAACACGTATCGTGCCGTCTATACTGTCCGCTTTCGGCTGGCCGTTTATGTTATGCACTCTTTTCAGAAGAAGTCTCGCAAGGGCGTTCAGACGCCGAAGACCGACGTAGACCTAGTGGTACGGGGTCTGAAACTGGCTACACAAGACTATGAGGACCGATATGGCAGCACCTAGTTCGGAAAGCAGCGGAAGAATCGTGAAGAGTTCCGGAAACGTATTCGCCGACCTCGGCTTTTCGGACGCTGGTGAGCGACAGACGAAGGTCCGTTTGGCCGTTGCGATCAATGAGATACTGCGCCGGCGCGGGGTATCGCAGGGAAAGGCAGCGGAATTGCTCGGCATCAACCAGCCCAAGGTTCGGCTTTATCCAAGTATCGCTTGGAGGGTTACTCGGTGGAACGCCTGATGCGGTTTCTAACGTCGCTCAATCAGGATGTTGAAATCATCATCCGCAACAGGCCACAGGCTCGGCGGCCAGGTCGAGTTACTGTAACGGCTGCTTAGTTTAGCGGATGGAGGGACTCGACAACGCGTCGAGGTTTCGTAAGTGGCAAATCGCAGCGTCAATCACGGCAGGAGGACCATGGGTGAACGCCAGATGGCCATGCGTTGTGCGGCGGGCGAGACCACGCTTACCTGGCAAGTGTATCGCCCCGGTGGGAGTTTCTCCAGCGGCACGCTGAAGCTCATGGGAACGGCCTTCGATTTCGCGTTCAAACCGTCGGCGACTTTGAGCGGCGCGGTCTCGAAGGTCTTGACACTGCCGCGGAAGAAGCTGACGCTGGCGACCATGAGCTGCGTTTTTTCGGCGCCGGGCTGATAGGCCTCCAGGTAAACGTACATGTCCTCATCTTTGCGGAAGACTCGTGTCACGCTGGGGACCAGCTTGGTTCCATCCTGAATCAGCGGATTCGCGGCCAGCAGCTTTTTGTCCTTTTCCGCGCTGGCCACGGCGGCGTTCAGCTTTTCGCGCTGGTAACTGAGCACCACGCTGCTGATCGGCAGATAGCGCGACTCGGTGGTAAGGTCGGGAACCACGAACTTAGTTTCGAACGTGCCCATCTTACCGGTTTNNTGATATCGTCGCGAACCGTACCGGCCAGCGCGCCCTTGGAATCCTTGATTTCTCCGATGAAGTCAAGCCGCGTACTCTCGGCGCCGCCGCGGCGGGCCAGTTCGATATCGCTGCCGGGGATCTTGACGGAAACCGGTACGAAGTAGCGGTCTTTGGCCTGACGGAAGTAGTTGATCTCTATCGCGAGCGTGAGGTCCGTGACTGGGTCACCCAGCATCAATGCTTCCTGTAACTGGCGCTCGCGGTCGGAAGAGTTGAACTGCTTGAAGTCCTTGCCCGCGAAGTAGCCGCTGCGGTAGTCCAGCTTGGCCGTCAGGTTACTCTTCACCGAAACTTTGATGCGCCGGTAGCGGCCATCCAGTGCCGTGTTTGTGCTGTAGTAACCCAGAATGTAATAACTGGCGATATCCTTCTGCGCCTGAACGATGCCGAGCGAGAGATCGTTTTGGTCCAGCAGCGCCTTGCCGCCGGTATCCGTCGCCAGCGTGTAGAGCGATTCCTGCTGCCCCTGGAAGTTGGATTGCGCCGTGCGCTGGCTGCTGCCGGAGTACATGCCCTGTCCGCCCTGCGAGGCCTGCGTGGCATCGCCAAGGGGCGCACTGGCCACCAGCCCGCGCGCGTCCACAGGATAGAACGCCACGTTGCTGCGGATAGCGGCGTTCACGGTGGCGCGCAACTGCGCCTGGTTATCGATCCCGGTGAGGCTCATACCGCTGGCGAAGTAGACCAGCGCCTTCTTCTCCGGCAGGCCGCCCAGCATCTTCACAGCGCTCTCCAGCGCGGCCAGTTTGCGGTCCGTGTTGAAGATATTGAATTCGGAATCGTCTTGCGAATATGCGGCGCCGGTATCGCCGGTGGCATCGTCGCCGGTGCTGCCGTTGCCGGTTCCGGTTTCACCGGCGTTAAGACCCTTGATCAATTTGATCAGTCGGTCGCGATCGTCGGTGAAATCCTGCAGGACGGCGAGATCGGTGACATAGGTCATCACAGCCACCAGGTCCGATTGCGTGATCTGCGTGTTCAGATACTTGAGAGCGGCCTGCTGCGAGCGAAGCTGATCCGCCACAGGCATGCCGGCCTGATCGAAGAAGAGCACCAGCAGCCGCCGATCCTTATACTTCACCTCGCCCGGCTTGGAGGGCGCGATCCCCGTGGCAACTGCTGCCTTGGCGGTCGGCATTTCTGCCACCGCCTCACGCGTGGTCAGGGATGGCGGGGGGAGTAGGACGTCCGTCATGCTCTGATACTCGAATACCTTGATCTGCTGCGCTTTGCCATCTTCAGTGATCGTGAAGTCGCCGGAACTCAGACCCGTCAGTGGCTCGCCGGTCTTGGTCTTAGCGGCCACATTGACGACCACGAGCTGCGTGGTGGTCTCGAATGTGGGCGTCTTCTGCTGTGCCAGCAGCGGAACGATGAGAAGGAGCGGAAGAGTTCGTTTCATGGCTAGAATCGGAACCTCAGGCTGACGGTGACTTTGCGCATGGCCGCGGCATTGCTGGCGAGGCCGTAAGTGCTGGAGCCCAGCACGGTTCCCCAACTGGTGATGGTGACGTGGTTGAGCACGTTCTGGGTTTGAATCTGGAGGTCGGCGCTGCGGCGTTCGCCGAAGCGGAAGATGCGGCCGAGCGAGCTATCCATCGAGAAGATAGTGGGACCGGGAATAGTGTTGCGGCCGGCGTCGCCCCACGTGCCCGCGGCGGGCTGGGTGAAGGCGGCAGTGTTGAACAGATCGCCCGCGGCATCGATGGCAAGGCCCGTGGCCTCCGCGCGGACCGTGTTGCTGACCGCCGTGCCGCTCAACTGCGAGCGATTGCCGCCCACGGTAGCGGTGAAGGGATTGCCGGAATGCAGGTTGAAGCTGTTGGTCACGGTCCAATCTTTCAGTAGCGCGCCTTTCCAGCCGTTGATCAGGGTGCCGCCTGCTATCCCCATGCCGCTGCTGTATTGCAGTTGCAGGTTGAGGTTGTGGCGATTGTCAAAGCTGGAGAGTCCGCGTTCAGCGGCCAGATCGAGCCAGTTCTGCGCTACTGGAGTGTTACCCTGGCCACGCCCGCCGGTTCCGGCGTTGTCGATGGATTTGGAAAACTGGTACGACGCACGCCACATGAATCCGCTGTGGAAGCGGCGGTTCAACTGGAACTGCGCGGCGTGATAGATGGAATCGCCGTTGGATGTTTCGTAAATGAAGTTATGCGGCAGCAGCGATTCCACTGCGCCGGGGGCGACTGAGTTGGGAATGAACTGCTGATCCAGCCGGGTGCCTTTGGTGCCCAGATAGCCGATAGTGCCGAACATAGAGAACGGCAGATCGTGCTGCACGGTGAGGTTCCAGGTCTGCGCGTAGCCCACGCGATAGTTGGGGTCAAGCGCGTAAGTGCTGGCGCCGGCCGCGGACGATGCCGCCAGAAAGCCAGTCTGCAGGTTGAGTGGATCAGATGTGGAACCGGAGGCGCTGAGCGAAGCCGCGAACGGAGGCTGCTGCGCCATGTTCCCGGCGATCACGTTGTACACCGAGGTGTTGTAGTACATACCAAAGCCCCCGCGCACCACCAGTGAACCCTTGGTCAGAGGCCGCCAGGCGAAGCCCAGCCTCGGCGAGAAGTTGTTGCGGTCGGGATTGATGTGCGCGGGCACCACGGCGGTGACGGCGCTCCAACCCGGCGAGATTTGCAGGTTCACCAGCCGGTTGTACAGCTCGCTTTCCGGCGACTGGTATTCGTAGCGGAGGCCGAACACCAGGCTGAAGCGCGGGAAGCGCGGCGCGATGCGCCAATCGTCGTTGATGAATCCGTCATAGAGCGCGCCGCGGAAATACTTGTCGGGATTGCCGTAGCGAATGGAACTGGTGGTGGGCTCACCGAGCAGGAAGTCGGCTAGATCGTAGCCTGTGCCGGTCTGCGCGATGCCGTTGGCATACCCGCTGGTGGCCGATCCATCGAAGCTGTAAGCGCCGCGGCCGTTGTTGTCGGACAGTTGATTGAATTGCTGACGGCGATAGTCGCCGCCGAAGGTGAAGTTGTGCACGCCATGCGTCCATGCCAGGCTGTCGCCGAGGGAGCTGGTCTGGTTGCGATTGAGTGAGTAATTGCCGTCGCTGAGGCTACCGTAGTTGGTGAAACTGAGATTGGGCGGACCCCAATTGGAACTTTGCTGCGAAGTGCCCAGGATGCCCAGTTCGTCGGCCACGTTTTCGCGGCCCGCGAAGTAAGGATTGGATTGCTGAGTCATACGGCTGAAGGTGTAATTGAGACTGTTGGTAAGCTTGCGCGTGAAGCTATGCGACCAGCTCACGTTGGCGTTGATGCCGCGTCCGGACCCCGTATCGATGAACTGAAACAGGTTGGGAGTCACGCTGCTGGACTGCTGGTAGCCGACTCCGCCATTAAGACGATCATTGCTGCCGATGCGGATGTTGGAGACGCGCGAGTTCAGGTTCTGGTTGTGGTTCAGACCGTTGAGCGATGTTTGATAGTTGCGCGTGGCGAACGGCAAATCGGGATTTGGAAAGTACTTCAGCAGAGCAGTGGCAGTGGAACTGATGCGGCTGGTGGGAATGCGGTCGTTGGGGAACGGCACGCCGGTAGCGGGGTCGTAAATCACGACGGGCGAACCCAGCAGCAGGGTCTGGGAGAAATCGCCGCTGCGCTCCAGCGCGGTCGGCATGTTGACCGGATTCGACGTGGTGCCGGTGTGATTGCGCTGGAACTCATAGTTGATGGAGAAGAGAATGTGCTTATCGGCGCTCACCAGTTTGGGGATGCGCAGGGGGCCACCGAAGTTGACGCCGCCTCGGCCGGCGGCATAGGCGGGCTTGCCCACGTCGGCGCCGGTGACGGAGAAACTGCGGGCATCCAACGCGGAATTATCCAGGCTGAAATTGGCGCCGAACTGGTACATGTTGCGCGGATCGCGCCGGCCGTTGCCGAAAGCGAGTGCGTTGGGGCCGCGCATCCAATCGGGCGCGCCACCGGGAGGGCCGCCGCCACGGCCTCCCGGACCACCCTCAGGTCCACCCGGACCGCCGCGGCCGCCGCCAAAGCCGCCGCCTGGGCCGCCGCCCGGACCGCCGCCGCCCGGAGGCGGACCGCCTCCGCCAGGTCCGCCTCCGGGTCCACCGCCACGGCCGCCGGCACCGGCCATGGCGCCATCAGGGCCAGGACCGCCCATGCCGGGGCCGCCGGGGCCCATCATGCCTGGGCCGCCATCCATGCCGCGCGGTCCCCAATCGTTTTGCTGCGGTAGACCGGCGGCGCTGCTCATGCTGCCTTGCACGATGAAGGAATTCGCGGCGTTCTGCGTGAGGTCGGCAATTTCTTCGCTTTTGATCGCGCCCTCGGTGGTTGAGGCCGCGGAATTGGAGGATTGCGTGACGTCGAGGCGCTGGAACGAAGGGCGCTGCGGAGTTTGTGGAGCAGTCGCCGCTCTTGGTTTGGGGGCCTCCGCGGCACCGCCCAAAGCGGCCAGTAGAGCGCTCTCCGTCTGGAATTTCATCTGCCATTCAGGCGGGGGCGCACCGGCGGCAACTCCCACTTCGCGGGTGATCGCCTCAAATCCAAGCATGCGCACTTCGATGCTCCACACGCCATCGGCGAGATCGGCGAAGTGGAAAACGCCGCGGTCGTCGGTGGTGGCGACCTGTGCCGTCCCACCTTGCGTGGCGGTGACGGTGGCCCCGGGAAGCGGCAGATTGCCCGTCTTGATGGTGCCGTGGTATTCCGATGCCAGCAGGCACGAAGTGGCCAGAAGGTATGCAAAACAGCGACGAACATTTTGGGCGGACATGTTTGCTCTCGCTTTGAAAGTACCTTGCGGAGATGCGAAAATTACGCGTTGGCGGCAAACCTTAACGTTCTTAACCAGAATGAAGAAGCGTACCGTAGGATATAGATGAGCATGGAGAACACCCAGCGGCGCGGCTCCTTTTCGTGGCTGTATGTAGGCCCGGTGTTTGTTCTGTGCGGCATCCTGGGGTATCTGCAGTACGATCTGATTGGAAAAGTGCGCGACGCAGCGCGGCAGAGTCTGCACGGGAGCTTGCAGGCCAGCCTGACGCGGGTGAGTCAGGAGGTGGATACCGAAATCGCGGCAGCCACCGCGGCGGTCGCTCCAGCGAATTCGGTGAACGATGCCGACGATGCCGAGCAGCAAGTGCGCACACGCTACGAACAGTGGAAGCAGACCGCGCGCCACGGCCGGATGTTTGTACGGGTCGCTCTGGCGGTGCCGCAAGGCACGGTGCTTGAGTTGCGCAACATCAATCCCGCAGACGCCGCTTCCAGGGGAGTTTGGCCCGCGTCGCTCGTGCCGCTGCGGCATCGCCTGGAACGGAGCCTGGTTCCCAAGCCCTGGGCCGGGCAAGGCGGAGACCGGCCACCACCGCCGGATATGCCGATGCGCCCGGACGAAGAAGGCCTGACGATGGAGTTTCCGCTCTTCCCTCCGCCTCCGTCACGGCCCACGCCGGGTCTTTCGCCTGCGCCATTCGGCCGGAGAGAGGTTGCCTGGGTCCTATTCGAGTTGAGCCCGGAGTATCTGCGCAGTACGCTGCTTCCGGAGATTCTGCAGCGGCAGTTAGGCACGGGCGGCAATCTGGATTATCGCGTGTGGGTGGTGAGCCGCTCGAATCCGGAATCGGTTCTATACCAATCGGACCCCAGCGAAGGCCGTGGTGTGATCAAGAATGCCGACGCCTCCGTATCGCTGTTCGACCCGCAGTACGATCAGTTCCTCCGCCGCGCTGGCGGCCGTGGCCGCGGACTTGGACCAGGACCGATGCCGGGGCGCGGCCCATCGAGCGAGGGAGGCCGGTGGTTGCTTTACGTCCGGCACCGCGCGGGATCGCTGGAGGCGGTGGTGGCGCGGGCGCGGCTCTTCCACCTGGCCGTGACCGGCGCCGTGCTGTTGCTCATGGTAGCGACGCTCGCCGCGCTGATTCGCTATACCCGCCGCGCCCAGCAACTGGCGGAACTGCAGATGGAGTTCGTAGCCGGAGTGTCGCACGAATTGCGGACACCCCTTACCGTGATCCACACCGCGGCATACAACCTGCGCGGCAAGTTGGCCAACAATCCCACCCAGGTGGAGCGGTACGGCGCGTTGATTCAGCAGGAGAGCGGGCGCCTGAAAGAACTGGTAGAGAACGTGCTGCAGTTCTCCAGCGCGAAAGCCGGCCGCGTGATTCAGGAACGCGAGCCGCTTTCGGTGGAGACCGTCATTGAACAGGCCGTGGATTCGAGTAAGGCCGCGATCGCCAGTGCGCACTGCCTGGTGGAGAAGAGCATCGCTCCGCACTTACCACAGATACTGGGCGACCCGGTGGCGCTGCGCCAGGCGCTGGCCAACCTGGTGGGCAACGCCGCCAAGTATGGCACTGCTGAGACGCACTGGATTGGCATTTCCGCAAGTCCCGCGGGCGACAACGGACATCAGGCGGTGGAGATTTGTGTGGCGGACCGCGGTCCCGGAATTCCGGCCGAAGAGCAGGCGCACATTTTCGATCCGTTCTTTCGCGGCGCGCGCGCCGTGCAGGACCAGGTGCACGGCACGGGCCTGGGCTTAAGCCTGGTGAAACGGATTGTGGAAGCGCACGGCGGAAGCATCCGCGTGAAAAGCGCGCCCATGAAAGGGGCCGAGTTCATCGTGACCATTCCGGCGGCGCCCGCCGGAGGCGCCGCATGAGCGCGCGCATTCTGCTAGTGGAAGATGAACCGGGGCTGGTGCTGACACTCTCGGATCTGCTGGCGGCGGAGGGATACACCGTGGAGAGCTCCGGCGACGGAATCACCGGGCTGGCGCGCGCGATGAACGATCCATTCGACCTGGTGGTGCTGGACGTGATGCTCCCGGGCAAAAACGGTTTCGAGGTATGCCGCGAGTTGCGGCAGCACGGCAAAGACGTGGCCATCCTGATGCTGACTGCGAAATCACAGTTGACGGATCGCGTAGTGGGTCTGAAGCTGGGAGCGGACGATTACCTGATCAAGCCGTTCGAGCCGCCGGAGCTGGTAGCGCGCATCGAAGCCTTGCTGCGCCGCGTAAAGAAGGACAAGCGCCTGGCCGTGCTCCGCTTTCAATTCGGCCGCGTGGAAGTGAACTTCGAAACGGGCGACGTGCGCAAAGACGGCGTGCCGGTGAGCCTGGCCGGCAAAGAACTGGAACTGCTCCGCTACCTGGTGGACCATCGCGGGAACGTGGTTTCACGCGACGAACTGCTGGAAGCGGTCTGGGAGTATCAGCCGGGCGTTTCTTCCCGGACGATTGATGTGCACGTGGCGTGGCTGCGGCAGAAATTGGAAGATACTCCCCAGAATCCCCGATACATTCACACGGTGCGCGGAGTAGGCTACCGCTTCGCCGCGTGACCGAACTTCATGCAGCCGAAAATCGATGCCCTTTGGTCCGCACTGTCTGTATAAACTGCGGCTGATGCGTGTTCCGTTCCAGCTTCTGCCGCAGCCACGCCACCTGGACATCGACGGTGCGTGACGAGATATCCTGTGGTACCGCGATATGCTGCTGGACATTAGCAAACCCGGACTGGGAGGGCCAAACAGTTCGAACAATCTGGGCGCAATCGCCGGTTATGCGAAGAATAGTAATAAGGACCCGGAATGCCCGGGCAAAGTGGCAGTCAACGGCACCGGGCCACAAGTTCTCGACTTTGAGCCAGTGATCTGGGGACCCAAGGCGAACGAGATCCGCCAACTCTCTGTGCTCGCGGGAGATTCCGTCGGCTTGGCCCTCGGGATCAATGATCTGGGTCAGACGGTGGGAATCTCGGGCAGGTGCGCAAATACCGTGTTGCCCGGGTTCACAGCGGGGCCGCACGCCGTCCTCTGGGATACCGACGGCTCGGTTCATGACTTTGGCAACCTCGGCGGAACCGTGAACCCCGCCCTGTTAGCAGTCGGAAATGGCGCTATCGCGATCAACAATTGGGGCGAGGTGACGGGAGTGTCCGCTCTCAAGGGCAATCAGACCTTTCATCCCTTCTTGTGGACCAAGACAACCGGAATGCAGGACCTTGGCGTGCTCTCCGGCGATCTGGTCGGCGCTGGACTGGGTATGAACAATAAAGGCGAGATCGTCGGCGCATCGATCAGCGCACCCGGACCTGCTAGCGGAACCCCGCGCGCCTTTCTATGGCGCGGCGGCGTGATGAACGATCTGAACGCCCTCGTACAGCAGGACGCGCCGCTGGCTTTCTGGCGATGCCGAACCATGGCGTAACCAGCCGTGCAGACACTGCCGCCGCACCAGCGGCAATGGCCCCCGGGGCCGCTCGGCGCCGAGGCTCGCCGCATGTTCTTCCATTGCATGCGCTTTGGCGGACTTGGAAGAGCCAACCAGTAGATCGCAGCACAGCGGTGCCAGTCGGCACATGAGGCGATGCCTCACCCGCCCAAATGAAAATCCGCGCGCCTGGTAGCGCCGGCGATCTTGTCGCCGGTTCTTTTGGTCGCCGGGTGGGCCAGACGCTGCGGGCATTGTCGAAAGAGTCGGGGCATGAGGCGAAGCCTCACCCGGCGGATGAAAATCGCGTCGGGATTTCGCGAAGGGGCAAATTCGAGCCAGGCACGAAGATTCGCCAAAAGGCGGCG
>OKRF01000135.1:27178-38208 GCA_900290315.1 Candidatus Sulfopaludibacter sp. SbA3
GGCAAACTCGAGCCAGGCACGAAGATTCGCCAAAAGGCGGCGAATTTCGAGCCTGGCACGGATTTGCGGCGGATACACGGCTCGGGATTTTCGAGGGTGGCACGGGTTTTCGGCAGACACGTGGCCGTAGGTGCTGCGCATGCCGATTGACACCGGCCGGGTGGGTGCGAGTAAAGCGACACACGCCACGTATGTGTTGCCCATGGTCCCGGGGCCGCTACTCCCGCCAAACCAGGTGAGACCATACCGCAGTTCGCCGGCCTGGCCGCCCCCCCCCGCGTTTGATCACCATCCAGAATTGACTGTTGTCTTACCTGCATCGAAACTGACTCTTATCCCGCTGCGAACGCCTTCGTGAGTGCGCTGTGCGCGGCCTCGGCAGCATCGTCCGCAGCCATATGCCGCACAGCATCATTGAAGGGCTCCGCGCGGACCGGGCCCTGGAAGCCGATCTTCTGCAGCGCGCCCAGGAAGCTCTTGACGTCGATGACTCCGGTCGCCGCGGGCAGTTCCCGCTTGCCGTCCACCATTTGATCTTTCGCTACGCCGGTGGGCGCATCGTTCAGATCGACGGACACCAGGTCGGCCGCCCGCAGCGCCTGTATGTCCGATGGCTGATCGCCCGCGTGATACCAGTGCCAGCTATCCAGCACGATGCCGGTGTTGGGCTGATTCACTTCGCCGAGCAGTTCCCGCATCTCCGCCATTGTGTGCACGAAGGGATAGCGCTGCGCGGCCCACAGCGTCTTGGGAGCTACGTACTCCACGCCGAGGCGCATGCCGGCATCGTTCAGCACGCGCGCCACTTCGCGCAATCGGGTGGTATGCAGTTTGAAGTTCGCCAGGTAGGTGTAGCCGTTGCTCATGGGCAGAACGTAGGTGGTGACCATGCGGACGCCGGCTCGCTGCACTCCGCGCACGTATGCCGGAAAGGCCGCCATGCCGGTGGCGAATGCCGCCTCGTCGCGGCGGAAGTCCACCGGGAGCCCGGCCATGGCCCACGCCACGCTTTTCGACTTCACGAAGCCCAGCAAGTCACTCAGTTCGCCATCGCTGAGCGAGCCGAGAAACTTGCCGTCGGCATCCACCGCGTCGAAGCCGTGCTTCGACGCCAGATCGATCGCCTGCCGCTGGCTGGCCGCGATGCCCAGCGCTCCGCAGCTCAGATGCAGTTGCATGCCGCGCACCACCGCGCGGCCCGCCGCGGCCAACGCCGCCATCGCCAGAAACGCCCGCCTGTCCATGTCAGTAGGATAGTCAATATGGAACCGCGTTGCGTGGCGCCTGCCGGCGATTGGTGCGGCGAAGGCCCCGTCTGGTGCGAGACGGAGCAGAGCCTGTATTGGACGGACATCAATCGCTTTCTGATTCACCGGCTCGAACCCGGCGGAGCAGTCCGGTCCTGGTTCTTTGAAGAGCCTGTCACCGCGCTGGCGCTGACCGCGCGCACAGGGACGCTGGCAGTAGCGTTGGGATCCCGGCTGGTGTTGTGGCGGCCGGAGAGCGATGAGCGCCGCGACCACGGCTTTCGCTTGCCCGGATGGCCTTCCGTGCGGCTGAACGATGGCCGGCCCGATCCGCGCGGCTCATTCTGGGTGGGCTCGATGCGCAACAACGTGGCGCCGGACGGTTCCTCGCGCGAAGCCGGCGGCACCGATGGCGTTCTGTTCCGCATCGATCCGGATGGCTCAGTGACGGAATGGAAGCGCGCGATCGGCATCTCCAACACGCTTGCCTGGAGCCCCGATCATTCCCGCTTCTATTTCGCCGACACATTATGCAACACGATTTATGTCTACGATTACGACGCCGCCACCGGCGCGATTGCGAACGAGCGGCCCTTCTTCGCGGGCTTCCACCGCGGCATGCCCGACGGATCCGCCGTGGATTCCGAAGGCTATTTGTGGAACTGCCGCTGGGGCGGCGGGTGCATTGTGCGGGTGGCTCCCCATGGCGCGATCGACCGCGTAATCGAGATGCCCGTGCGCAACATTACCAGTTGCACGTTCGGTGGCGACGACTACGGCACGCTCTACGTGACCACCGCGGGACTCGGCGCACTGGCCGGAGATCGCCTGGCGGGCAGCCTCTTCGCCCTGAAAACAGGGGTCCCGGGCCTTCCGGAGCACAAATTCCTTTGATTTTCGGCCTTTTTTGACCTTTTCCTCTTTCCAATGCGTCTGCATTGGCGTACCATCATGTCATCGGCATAAGCCGAATGGGAGATTTAAAGACGAAATGACGCAATCACAGATTGTTCAGACGCTGGCAGACAAATGTCAGGTCACCAAGAAGGTGGCACACGCAATGTTGACGTCGTTGACCGCCACGGCTATCGCGGAGGTGAAGAA
This sequence comes from Candidatus Sulfopaludibacter sp. SbA3, assembly GCA_900290315.1. Taxonomy (GTDB): domain Bacteria; phylum Acidobacteriota; class Terriglobia; order Bryobacterales; family Bryobacteraceae; genus Sulfopaludibacter. The sequence continues at coordinate 29,530 of OKRF01000135.1, forward strand.
GAACGGCGTTTTCGTAGTGCCCGGCTTAGGCCGGCTGGTGCGCGTGGACCGCAAAGCCCGCATGGGGCGCAACCCTGCGACAGGCCAGGCGATCAAAATCCCGGCCAAGAAGGTCGTGAAGTTCCGCGTCGCCAAAGCTGCCAAAGACGCGATTGTCCCGCCGAAAGTGAAGAAGGCGTAAGAATCCTCAGGCAGGAAGCCGTTCATGCGAGCGGCTTCCCGCCAATCTGGTTTAATTCGATCCGGTCCCGCTGCCCGTTCCCGTCCCGCTATCTTTTCCGTTCTTCTTCAACTCGCGCTCCCGCTCCAGTACACTCACGCCTTCGGTGACCCAGCTCTGTGCCGCTTCGCCCTTCAGGTAGTGATCGAACCAGGCGTTGATGCGGCGGTGGTAATCCAGTTGATTGGCCTTCTGCGACACGGCGTGATTCTCCCCTTCGTAAACCAGCATCACGCAGTTCTTGCCCGCGCGGCGTGCTGAGTTGTAGAGCTCGATATCCTGGTGCCAGTCGGAAGCGCCGTCGTGATCGCCCACGCTCAGCAGCAGCGGGGCGGCCAGCTTGTTGGCGAAATAGACCGCCGAATTGCGGATGTAAGCCTGCGGGTCTTCGTATAGCGGAACCTCCATGCGTTCCTGCCCCACCTCCACGTGATTGGTCTCGGGCCCGCCGCTGTTCCAGTAAATCTCTCCGTAGCTGGAAGAGAGGTTAGTGAGCGGCCCGCCGGCCACGCCCGCAGCAAACAGATCGGTCTGCGTCAGGATAAACGTGGTCTCGTACCCGCCCCACGAGTGGCCCACCAGGCCCACGCGTTTGGCATCCACCATCCCCATTTCCAGAACCTTCTTCACGCCCGCGGACACGCAGTCCAGAGCCGAAAGGCCGGGAGCGCGCGGCCGGAACACGATGTCCGGCCGGTACACAAAGTAGCCGTTCTGCGTCCAGACGGCAGGGTTGTAGGTGACGCGCTCGCTGGGCGCCGTCCAGTTGTGCAACTGGCTGCTTTCGATTTCGTAGATCTGCACGATCATGGGATACTGCTTGCCGCGTTCGTATCCCGCCGGATAGTAGAGCGCGCCCTGCAGCCTCTCGCCGTGGGAGTTCTTGTAGTCGATCAGTTCCGCGCGGCTGGCGGCATAGTTTGCAGCGAACGGATTGGTGTCGCTCACGCGCTGGGCGTTCTTGAGATCGGGACCGGCGGTGTAGAAGTTCGGCGATTCGCTCCACGAGCCGGACTGGTACAGCAGCGCATCAGTGCTCTTGGCCTTCTCCAAACCGCGCACGCCCCTGTCGGTAAATATCAACCGCTCCACCTTGCCGTTCAGCAGTAGAGCGTAGCCGGATCGTTTGGTCCACCGGCCTTCCAGGCTGAGATAGACGGGCTTGGCGAGGTCGATCCATTCGGTTTCTTCGCCGCCTCCGCGGCCTCCGCGCCCTCCGCCGGTTCGCGGGGTGACGCGGGCATAGCGATGACGCACTTCCTCCGCGCCACCGTCCGTCAAGCGCCGCGGCTTGGACCCTCCATCCGGAAACAGCTCCCACAAATCGTAGGCGTCGTAGACGATGACGCTATGGTCGTCCTGGGTCCAGCCGGCGATGCCGTATGCCGGCTTTTGCGGCACGGGGTAGTCGTTCTCTTTGTTGGTGAACGTGGCGCCGGCATCCTTGCTGATGTCGCGCGTGGCGCCGGACTCCAGATCGTAAACCTGGAAGTGGCCCTCCTTGAAGTTCATGGCGTAGCGGCCGCCGGGACTGAAATCCACCGGCGGAATCAACTTTTTCGCCACCTGGGCGCGCGCACCCGTTTGCAGGTTGACCTTATAGACGTCGGCGTAGCGACGCCCGAACATGGAATCGTTGACGTACGGCGTGCCGTCTACCACGAGGGCGCGTTCGCCGCGTTTCGGCAGGTGGACATCCTCCTTATTATTGGTGGAAAGCGGCACCAACTGGCCGCTGGCGATGTGCCAGGCCGCCAGCACGCTGCGGTCGCGGTCGCGCGCCGCCGTCAGCTTCTGCTCACTGATGACGTTCTCGTCCTTCCAGTGCCAGACTTCCACCGTGGATGGGTCCTCGTCGCTCTTCTTCCCCTCGGGCTTCTTCAGCCACTCGGCCGTTCCGACGAAGACCGTGGCGCCATCTTCCGACCACTGCGGCGTGCGTGCGGCCACCAGCCGCTGGGGCGCGTCCACCTTGGCCGAGCGCTTCTCGCCCAGGCCCTTCCAGGCCAGCACCATGTAGCTTTCGCCGTCGAAGCCCTCTTGCTTAATGGAGCGCAGCGCTGCCAGGTCGTTCGACTCCTTGCGCCACGCGAGGCCCGTAAACAGGGCCGGTCCGCTATCCAGCACGCGCAGAGATCCTGACTTGGGGTCGAATATCTGGATGGCGTTACCGATGCGGCCCTCCACCCCGATGGTCATCGCGAGGGTGGTGCCGGTATCCTGCCACGCCATGCTGGTGACGTTACCAAAGGTGGTGTCCGCGCCAGTCGCGAGATTGCGGACGGTCAGGGTCGCGCCGGCCGGATCGCTGCGTTCGGAATCGCCGCGTCCGCCGGCTGCGGCATCGTGCGACGGCGCATAGCGCGGGAATGCCAGGTACGCGCCTTCGCCAGAGAAGGCGAGCGCCGGCACATCATCCACGGTGGTGACCGTGCCGGTGGCCAGTTCCAGCACGTTCATCTTGTTATGCACGGGCTTCTTGGCCTTCTTGAGCTTGTCCTGTTCGGCCTCGGAGACGGTGGCTTCGCAGGCCAGCCAACGCGAATCGGCCGAAAACACGGCGCCCGTGCAGAAGGCTAACGACTGCGTCTTGCCGCCGGATGTGGCGGTCACGCGCAGTTCGTCGTTGCGGTCCGTGCGCCGGATTTCGTATGCCACCCACTTGCTGTCAGCCGATAGCGAGCCCTGGCCCAAGGTCTCGAACTTGCCATAGTCGGCGGGCTTCAGTGTGGGTTTCGTTTGCGGGAACGCGGCTGCGAGGAAGCTCGCCGCCAGAAGGAGGATTTTCATATTGCAGACGATTCTATCAATACCCCTCGCCCAGCATTTCGAAACCGGTGTAGGACAGACGATCGTTTTGTGTCGTCTGTCTGCTTTCCCCGCACCGTCAATACCCGTCGCCCAGCATTTCGAAGCCCGCCCAGTAGTAGGGGTCGCGATATTGCGGTGTGCGTAGAACTTCCAGGAACGCCTGGCGCAGCGCTTCGGACCTGCCTTTGATCTCTCCGCCGTGCGCCAGCCCCGCCGCCAAGCCGCGATGGAATGCCAGCATCAATTGCGCAGTCGCGGCAGAATCCACTTTCCACTGGCTTACCACCACCGAAGGCACCCCGGCCATCATCACCGCCCAACTCAGACCGAAGACGCCTTCGCCTTCGAGCACATCGCCGCGCGCCGACTCGCAGGCTGAGAGCACAGCCAGTTCGGCGTGCAGATCCAGGTCCAGAATTTCGCGCGCCTCCAATAGGTGATCCAGCATCAGGGAAGAGAATAGCGGGTTGGCGCCGTTCAGAACGCCATGGGTGGCCAGATGCAGCACCGATACTGCGGCGCATCGGCCTGCCAGTGGGCCTTGGTGGCGTCGCTTCCCGCCAGCACCGTGGAAGCCGTGTGGTGGAAGCCGTGTGGCCGTAAATCGCGCCCAATTGCCCCACCTCGTCGTGTCCTTCACCCGCGCCGGCTACGGCCAGCAGTGTCTTGCCGGGCGCGTACGCGGGCCGCGCCCGCGAGGACACCACCTGCATTTCAGTCAACGAGGGCGCATAGAATACTGCCGAGTGTTCGATCAGGTAATTGCCGTCCGGGCCGATCAGCGCTTGAAAGGGCAGGTTCCACAACGGGCCGTCCGGCAGAATCCCCACCAAGGTACGGTTGGCCAACGCCCCTTGCAGCGGGCCCAGAAGGTCCTGGTAGAGGGACTGCGCCAGTTCCCGGTACGACAGGTCGCGGGTGGCCAAGGCGCGCCGGAACTCTTCCACCCGCTGTCCCAGGCCACCCTTTTAACCGGCAGTTTGCGGGCTGCGATGGCGGGCTCGCCGGATGGACCGCGCTCGATGGTGAGCACGGTGGTCTCCAGGTCGTAACTCACCAGGTATTCGATGAGCACCGTGTGGGAATCCGGCTGCAGCTTGCGGATATCGGCCAGCGAGAGCGGCTTGTTTTCACCGCGGCGGATCTGCAGATCGGGATGCGCCAGGTACAGGCCGGGGACGGGGCTTGGCTATTTCGGCATTCCACCTGGCCTCTTCCGCCGTCAATTCCTGCTCGCGCTGTTTTTCCCCGGCCGAAAGGAAGTGGGAAATGACGGCCTTCCCCTGCGAAATCATGTCCAGCAGATGGCGGGCCCGGGCATGTTCGGCGGCATCCACCGCGCCGGTGAGGTCGCCGGCCTCCACCCGCAGTTCCATCAATTCGCGGTACGCGCCGATGCGCCTGTCGAAGAAGTTTTGCCCCTGATCCGAGCCTCCCACCAATTGGGCGCGCGCCGATTCGAGCAGCGCGATGGATGCGCGAAAATCCTGTTCCGCCTCCTGCCGCTGGTGCATCGCGCGGTACGCCCGGCCGCGAGAGTCGAACGCGTCGGACCGGATGCGCACACTGTCGATCTTCGCAGCCAGTTCGCAGGTCCGCTGCGCTGCCGCGAGCGCGAGTTTGGGCTCGTGCAGCGAGAGGTGCAGGTCTACGACTCGCGTGAGACCCGCCACTTCCTGATCCACTGAGGCCAACCGCGCGAAGATCTCCACGGCCTTTTGGTAATCGTTCAGTGTTTCCCGGAGGCGGTAGTGGTTCTTCAGCGTCTCTGCGCGCGTTTCCAGAAACCACGCTTCCAGACGCAGATCGCCCACCCGGTTCGCCAGGTCCAAGCCCTTCTCGACGGCCTTCAGCAGGTCCTCATAGTGACCTCCCATCTTGTTGTAGATGGCAGCGTACTGGCTGAACCGGTAGGCCTGCCAGCGCTGGTCGGTATAGATGCGGGCGAGGCCTGTAGAAGCAGACTGAATGGCCTGCCGATCGTGGATGGCCTCTCCCTGTTCCAGCGCGCGCCGGTAGTAGTCGAGGGAGGTTTGGTCCTCGCTGATCTGTTGGTAGTCCAGGGCTATGTTGATGAGGGACAACGCGGCATTCACTTTGTCGCCCAGTTGCTCGGCCAACTGGCGGTTCTGTTCTTCGGCGGCGATGGCTTCGCGATGCCGTCCCATTCCGGAATACGAGTTGGATATGCCGCGCAAGCTGGTAATTTGGTTGGCCGTGTCACCCGCGTTGAGGCTGGCTTCCCGAGCGCGTTGGTACGCTGGGATCGCGCTTCATCGAACCGGCTCATCCTGTAGAAGGTGCGTGCCACCCACCCGTAGCTGATGCCCGCCTGGCGGTCGTCGCCCAGAGCCTGGGCAATCGCCAGCGCACCACGATAACTCTGCATGGCCTTCGCGTAGTCGTACTTGTCGAAGGCTTTCTGCCCTCGTTCGAGGAGTTCTTTGAGCACTGCCGGGGCATCCAGCGACGCCCGTTCGGCAGCGAACAGGCTGGCCCGCGCTTCGTCGGTAGGGGCTGACTCCAGCCGTTCGACAAACGAAGACTGCGAGCGCGCCCAATGGCAGCGCGAGCAGGGAGATGGCGATGAGGAATCTTGCGATCAACTTGGTACTCGTGAATTATACTCGGAGTCGCCCCCGCGTTGGGGCTGTTCTCTTTGGTTAGAGGAGCGCCAGATTGCATTGGTTTCACGAGATCCGCCGCGATCAATGGCGGGTCCTGTTCGCCGCCCAACTCGGTTACGTCCTGGATGCCATGGACGTGCTGCTCTACTCGTTCGCGCTCTCGGCGGTGAAGGCGGAGTTCCAGATCGGCTCAGCGGCCGCGGGTGCGATCGCGGCCGTCCCCATGGTGACCAGCGCGCTCGGCGGATTGGTTTTCGGCTACCTGGCGGACCGGTATGGGCGCGCGCGGGCGCTGGCCTGGTCCATCCTTTGCTTTTCGGTGCTCACGGCGCTGACTGCTTCGTCGCGCAGCATCGCGCAGTTGATCCTCTGGAGGTCGCTCGCGGGGATTGGACTGGGCGGCGAGTGGGCCGCGGGGTCGGTGCTGGTGGCAGAGACGTGGCCCGCCGAACATCGCTCCAAAGGCATCGGGCTGATGCAGTCAGGTTGGGCGCTCGGCTACATGGCGGCATCGCTGATGGCGGCATTGGTGTTGCCGCGCTGGGGATGGCGGCCGCTTTTCCTACTGGGCATTCTTCCCGCGTTCTTCACCTGGTGGATTCGCCGCAATATTCCGGAATCGCCCGAATGGCGGAAAGAGCGCGGATCGGTGACGCCCTTGCTCCGGCCGCCCCTGCTGCGCCGGCTGACGCTGCTCACGACGCTGTGCTGCTGCCTGTTGTTCGGCTATTGGGGGCTGTTCACGTGGATTCCTACCTATTTGGCGAGTCCGCTGGCACACGGCGGTGCGGGCCTGGGCATCGTGAAATCGTCGGCGTGGCTGTTTCCCATGCAGGTGGGCGCCTTCTTCGGATACATCCTGTTCGGGTTGTTCGCCGGCCGCGTGGGCCGGCGAGCGGCGTTTCTGACCTTTGTGTTGACCACCGCCGCGTTGATTCCGGTGTACGGACTGTGCGGCAAGAGCGCGGGCATTCTGCTGGCTATGGGCCCCGCGATCGGCTTTTTCGGTCACGGCTATTTCAGTTCGTTGGGAGTGATCGCGGCCGAGATGTTCCCCCCGGAGAGCCGCGCTACCGCGCAGGGCTTCTCGTACAACGCCGGCCGGGCCCTCAGCGCCATCGCCCCCGCCACAGTAGGCGCGTTGGCCGACCGCTACGGCATCGGAGCAGCGCTGGGCTTCACTTCCGCCTTCTTCGTGTGTGGAGGGCTGGTAATGGTGGTGATGACTTCCAATTCACCGCGGAGCATTTGACTGGGATTTCGAAGGGGGGCAAACGGTGACAGTCGACTGATGAGGCGAGGCCTCACCCGGTGGGATGAAAACCCGCGCCCGGTAGCGCCGGCGATCTTGTCGCCGGTTCTTTTGGTTGCCGAGCGGGACAGACGATCGTTTTTGGTGCTTCTTCACGCCATACGCCGCAAAGCGGTGGCAGGCGATTGATTTCGCCGCTTTTGCGAAATCTGTTGCCTCTCTCGAAAATGCCCGCATAGCCCGAAGAAGACAGACGACAGAAAACGATCGTCTGTCCCACGGGGCTAACGGATTTTCGTCAGGGCGGGTGAGGCATCGCCTCAAAAGCCGACTGTCACCGTTTTGCCCCTTTACGAAGTCCCAGTCAAATGCTCTACGGTGAACATTTCCCGAACACCCGTGATAGCCTAGACTTCTTATGAAACTTGCCGCCGCGGTGCTTTTGTTTCCGTTTGCCGTCGCGCTGGCCCAGGCGCCCACTCCGGAGTCGGTACTCGGCCACAAGCCGGGTGACGACTTCTATCTGGCCAGCTACGATGAATCGCTGGCCTATTTCCAGAAACTGGCGCAAGCCACCAACAAGCTGAAACTGGTGCGCGCCGGCAAAACCACGCAGGGGCGCGATTGGTATATCGCCATCATCAGCGCGCCCGGCAACCTCGCCAAGCTGGATCAGTACAAGGACACCGCCCGCCGCCTGGCGCTGGTGAAGGGACTCACCGACGCGCAGGCCCGCGACCTGGCGCACAACGGCAAGGTGATCGTCCACATCGATGGCGGCCTGCATGCCACCGAGGTGGCGCCGGCGCAGCACGCCATCCAACTGGCCTACAACCTGGTGACCGCAACCGACCCCGAGACCACTGCGATTCTGGACAACGTCATCCTGCTGCTATGGTTCTCCATCAACCCGGACGGCCAGAACATGGTGGTCAACTGGTACCGCCGCAACCTGGGCACGCCGTACGAGGTGAGCAACATGCCCGGCCTGTGGCAGGAGTACATCGGGCACGACAACAATCGCGACGGCTACATGAACAACATGATCGAATCGCAGGTCATCACGCGCATGGAGCTGGAGTATTTCCCGCAGGTCTTCTATAACCATCACCAGACCGCGCCGTTCCCCGCGCGCATCTGGATTCCCCCTTTTGGCGACCCGGTGTCGCTCAATCCGCACCCGTTGATGTACCGCTGGGTGAACCTGTTCGGCACCGCCATGGCGGCGTACCTGGACGAGCACAACATGCCCGGCGCCATGCATCGCGGCCGCTTCGACGACTGGTACCCGGGCTTCGTCGACCACGTGAATAACTTCCGCAACACGGTGAGCTTCCTCACCGAGACGGCGCTGTATCGCTATGCCACGCCGCACTTCTACACCACCGATGAATTCCCGCGCGACAAGCAGGATCTGCGCACGGAGGTCTTCTACTCCAGCCCGTGGCGCGGCGGATGGTGGCGGCTGGGCGATGCCGTGCGCTACATGATCGGCTCGTCGATGGCAGTGCTGGACACGGCGGCCAAGAATCGCGAGGAACTGCAGTACGATCGCTACCGCGCCGGCCGCGACGTGATCGCGCACTTCACGCAGGATCCGCCCTACGCCTACATCATTCCGCGCGAGCAGCGGGACACTCCCACGGCGCAGACGCTGGTGGAGAAGCTGATGATCGATGGCATCGAGATCCACCAGGCGACGCGGGACGGCGCGGCCGGCGGCGCCCGATATAAGGAAGGCGATTGGATGATCCTGATGGATCAGCCGT
>OKRF01000241.1:0-10054 GCA_900290315.1 Candidatus Sulfopaludibacter sp. SbA3
GTGTACCCCTGGGCTTCCGCCGAAACCACGTATTTCCCGGGCGCGACGTTGGCGAACTGATACTTGCCGGCATCGTCGCTAGTGACAGCGGAGCCCGATGAGTTCTGTCCTTCCAGCCGCACCATCGCCCGCTTGACGGGCTCGCGCGTCACCGAGTTGATGACCGCCCCTTCAATGGAGCCGGGCTTCTGGGCCGCCAACGTTGTCCCAAACAGGAGCAGGAGCGCAATCCGCATGGAAAAACCGTTCTTCTAAGTGACGCATATTGCCGGAAAGAAGTTTCCCGTGGCCGCGTAAATATGTCCTGCGAAGATACAATGACTATGGAAGGTCTTATGCTCCGCCGATTCTTCAGCAATCTTTCCAGTCTCACCGACATCCGTAGGGGTTTCGTCGGCGAATGGGTGGTGACGTTCGTTTTCCTGCTATTCGGCACCACCAATATTCTGCAGGCATTCGTCATCCCTACCGGTTCCATGGAGGGTTCTCTCCTGGTGGGCGACCACGTGCTGGTCGATAGGCTCACTTACTCTCCCAGCGGTTCCGTTTCGGGCCATCTGCTGCCGTACCGGGAGATCCGGCGCGGGGACATCATCGTCTTCGCTTACCCGCTGGATATCAAAATCACCTATGTGAAGCGCGCCATCGGCATCCCCGGCGACCACATTCGCTTTGTGGATAAGCAGCTCATCCTGAATGGCCAGCCGGCCGCTGAGCCCTACGCTGTTCACTTGTCTGGAAGCGTACCCTATCGCGATAACTTCCCCTCGTTCGCCTCGCCCGATCTGCGTCCGCGCGCCCTCGAAATGTTGGCCGATCACGTGGTGAATGGCGAACTGGTGGTGCCGGCCGGGTACATCTTCGCGATGGGTGACAATCGCGACAACTCGGACGATTCGCGCTATTGGGGCCTGGTGCCGCGCGACAGCATCGAGGGTACGCCCCTGGTGGTCTACTGGAGTTTCGACGCGCCCACCGAAGATCTAGTCAATCCCAACATCACAGTGGATCATGTGACCGACATGGTGCTGCACTTCTTCAGTAAGACGCGCTGGAGCCGCACCATGAAGCTAGTCCACGGCTACAAGCTAGGGTGACGCCCGTGGTAGGGCCGGCGGTGGTAGCGCTGGCGGTCTTGCCGCCGGTCTTTCGTTGTTTGTGCCGGGACCGGCGACAAGAGCGCCGGCGTTACCGTCCGGTCATGGCCTTCAAGAAGCGGTAATAAAAGTCGACTCCCTCATAATAAGCGCCGACTCGCAACCGCTCATCCTTGCCGTGCGCCCGAATGTCATCCTGGTCGATTCCCACGCCGTTGATCCCGTAACTCGGAATACCGGCGGCCATGGTGTGGATGCTATCGGAAGCACCGGTCTCCATTTCCGGAATCACCGGGGCGCCCGGCCACATCTCGGCCGCCACCTGCTCCAGCGGCCGCAGCACTTCCGCCGGCGGCAGCACGGTGGGAAAGCCTTTCGAATCCGGCGCCTGGTCACTGGCGCCAATCGCGCCGACGTACCGCACGGTGACTTTGGGATCGTCGAACACGCGGATCAGCGCCTGCTGCGTCTCGGCAGGCGAGTGCCCCGGCAAAACGCGGCAATTCACGTTCGCCGTGGCGGTCTGCGGTAGGGCGTTATTGGCGTGACCGGCGCTCAGCCGCGTGGCCACGCACGTGGTGCGCAGCATGGAGTTGTACCGCGGATCTTCGCTGAGCCGCACCACAGCCTGGGCGTCCGGCGGCGTGTGCAGAATGGCGTTCATGTCCGCCTTGGTCTGCGCGTTTTCGAGCGGCGCGCGCCGTTCGAAATAGGTCCGGGTCACGGCGTTCAGTTCCACCGGAAATGGCGCATGCTCGAGGCGCGAAAGCGCGTCCGAAAGATGATAGATCGCGTTATCCGGCGTCGGCAGCGAGCTGTGCCCACCCGGATTGAGCGACGTCAATTCGAAATCGGCGTACTGTTTCTCGCTGGCCTCCAGATCCACGTTCACGGGCTTGCCCTTCATGGTGGTGACGCCGCCGGAATCCATGTTCAGCACGAAGGCGGCATCGATCAGGTCGCGGTGATTCTTCAGCAGCCAGTCGACCCCGTTGGATTTGCCGCCCTCTTCGTCCGCGGTCAGCGCCAGAATCAGGTCCCGGTCGGGACGATATCCCTCGCGGTGGAAGCGGATGAAGGTAGTCACCAGGATGGCATCGTTGTCCTTCATATCCTGCGTGCCGCGCCCGTAGAAGTAGCCTTCCTTCTCGACGAACTGGAACGGATCGGTGGTCCAGTCTTCGCGCCGAGCCTCCACCACGTCCAGGTGGCCGATAATCAGCACCGGTTTCTTGGACCCGGTACCGCGCAGTCGCGCCACCATGTTGCCCTTGCGGTCGTTCGGCCCAAGCACCTGGATGTCCGCGGCCGGAAATCCGGCGTCCTTGAGCCGTTTCGACATCGCTTCGGCTGCCCGCGTGGTGCTACCCACCGAATCGGTGGTGTTGATCTCGATCAGTTCCCGAAAGATGTCGCGGCTCAACTGGCGCGTGGCGTCGTCCAGCGCCGCACCCCACAAGACTCCGCCCAGCAAGAGCAAACCGGCAATTCGCATGGGAACCATTATTGCAGAGCGAACAACTCGCCCTGCTCTTCCACCCAGACTTCCGGACGATACTCCACCGGGCCGGACAACAACCCGTAGCGATCCCGCACCCGCCGCACCCGCTCGCGCAGAATCTCCTTATATTCCCGCCCCAGGTACGCGCTCTTCGCAAACGTCTCCCGATACCGCCCCACCAGCCGTGGAAACTCCCGCTCCAGGAACGGCAGGAACACCTTTTGCGCCGAGGGCATCAGGAACAGCGGACCGCCCCCGAAACTCTGCGCCCCGGCGTCCCGGGCCGCCTTCGCCAAGCGATCCAACTGCCGCTCGCCGTCGGTCAGGCCCGGCATGATCGGGTTCGGAAACACGCTCACGCAAATGCCCGCCTCGCTCAGTTTCCGCACCGCTTCCAGCCGCAGAAAAGGCGTCGGGGCGCGCGGTTCCAGCAGGCGAGCCAACCTCTCATCCAGCGTGGTGATGGTGATGTTCACGCCCAGCACGTTGGCTCGTGGCGTCTCCCGCAGCAGGTCCAAATCGCGCACCACCAGGTCGGATTTCGTGGTGATCCCCAGGAACCTGCCGCGGTCTTTGGCGAACACCTCGAGGATCGACCGCGTGCGGCCGTAGCGCCGCTCCGCCGGCTGGTACGGATCCGTGGCCGTCCCAAGGGCAATCCGTTCCTGCCTGTCAATGCGCCCCAGTTCCTGCCGCAACAGGTGCGCTGCCGCCGATTTCGCGTAGATCTTGTCTTCGAACTCGTACGCGTCCATCTCCATGAATTCGTGCGTGTACCGCGCGTAACAGTATTTACAGCCGAACTCGCACCCGCGATAGGGGTTGATGGTCCACTGGAACGGCATGGTTGGTTTGGTGCGGTTCAGAATGCTGCGCGAGGGAATCTCAAAATACTGCACACTGCGCTTGGCTTCGAGCAATTCGCTCTGGGACGCCAGACGGGCAATACCCACGAGTGCCATGTCTTATTTTCGCTTTTTGTTCGCCTTTTGGCAAGCGATTTCTTTGTGCGGTAACGCCGGCGGTCTTGCCGCCGGTCAAACTCGCGATGCGCCCCAGTGCCTAGCTTCTGACTTTCGTGGCCCACCGGGGCCCTCGCTCGGGGCGGAGTCCTGAACGACTTGTTACCATCAAGCTGTCATGCCCCTCATCCGGAAGTTCGCCGCCTTATGTTGGGTGACGGCCTGCGTCGTAGCCCAAACCGGCTCCCCTCCGCCTTACGTCACCGATCCCGCCGCACTGGTGAACCCGCTCATTGGAACGGCCAACGGAGGCAACACCTTCCCGGGCGCCGTGATGCCCTTTGGCATGGTTGCCTGGAGCCCCGAAGAGGCTTCCGCCAACCCGCAACGCGCCAATCCGGTGGCTGCTCCCGGCGGCTACCAGTACGATGCCACCACCGTCCGCGGTTTTTCGCTGACGCACCTTTCCGGCACGGGATGCGCCGGAGCCAGCGGCGATATCCCCTTCATGCCCGTGACGGTCGACGTCACCATTTCGCCCTCCGCCGACTCCAGATACAACAGCGCCTTCTCGCACGACAACGAATCCGCCTCTGCCGGACTCTATAGCGTCAAGCTGGACAACGGGGTTGCCGTGGAACTCACCGCGACGCCACGCACGGGATATGGCCGCTTTACGTATCCCAGCGACCATCCGGCCGCCCTGCTGATTCGCGCGTCCGATAGCGAAACCGGCAGCAGCGAAGCCACAGTCACTGTCGACAAGGCCAGGCGCGTTGTAACCGGCTCGGTGACCAGCGGTAACTTTTGCGGTTACATCGGCCGCGGCGAAAACGTGGACCGCCGCAGCTACTACACGCTCCACTTTTCCGCCCACTTCGACCAGCCTTTCGCCTCCACCGGCGCCTGGCAGGACGATTCCGTCAAGCCCGGCGAGACCTCGGCCAGCGGCGGCACCACCTACGGCACCGCCGGATACCCGCCCAAGGGCAAAGGCTCGGGCGCGTGGGTGACGTTCGACCCCGCCAAATCGTCGCAGGTGAATGTGCGCGTCGGGATCTCGTACGTGAGCGTGGAGAACGCCGAAGCCAACTTACGCGCGGAGAATCCCGAAAAGACCGAATTCGAAACTGTGGGCCAGGAAGCCCACGAGTCCTGGAACCGGCTACTCAGCCGGATCCGGATAGCCGGCGGCACGCGCGATGAGCAGGTGGCCTTCTACACCGCCCTCTATCATTCCCTGCTGCACATGAACCTGTTCAGCGACACGAACGGCGAATATCGCGGCATGGACCAGAAGACCCACAAGATCGACCGGACCCACCAACGGGCGCAGTACGCCAACTTTTCCGGTTGGGACGTCTACCGCTCGCAACTGCAGCTCGTGGCATTGATCGAGCCGCAAGTGGCCAGCGATATGGCGCAATCGCTCCTCAATCAGGCCACCCAGCTCGCTGGCGAGTGGGATCGCTGGACCCACAACTCCGGCGAAACTCACGTGATGAGCGGCGACCCTTCCACGCCGGCCGTCGCCGCGATCCTGGCATTCGGCGGCGATCGTTTCGATCTCAAAGCCGCCTACACCTCGCTGCTGAAAGCCGCTACCATACCGACCGAGCACGACCTCAGCAACGTGGGATGCGCCGTGGCCTGCGTGGGACAGCGCCCGTCGCTGGACCAGTGGCTGAAGCTGCACTACATCGCTGCGAAATCCAATGCCTGGGGCGGCGCTGCCGAAACCCTGGAAGACGCCGCGGCCGATTTCGCCATGTCTGAGCTGGCCCGCCGCGCCGGCGACCCGGCCAATCGAAAACTGTTCCTGGAACGCGCCCAGTATTGGAAGAACCTCTTCAACCCGAAAGCCACACCCGATGGTGGCTACATTCAGAATCGCAACGAAGACGGATCCTGGCCGCCGTTCCAACCCTCCACCGGACAAGGTTTCGTGGAAGGCAGCGCCGCCGTCTACCTTTGGATGATCCCGTTCAACGTGCAGGGCCTCTTCGACGCGCTTGGCGGCACGGAGAAGGCCGTGACGCGCCTCGACGCCTTCTTCCACAACGCCGATGGCACCCTGGCCGTCACCAGGAAAGGTCCGTTGCACGCCGAGCTCGACAACGAGCCCTCGGTGGCCGCGCCCTGGCTCTACGACTTCGCCGGCAAGCCCTACCTGACGCAACAAATCGTGCGGCAGACCCTCAACTCTCTGTGGTCCAACGACCCCAAAGGCATTCCCGGCAACGACGATCTAGGTGAGATGTCCAGTTGGTACGTGTGGTCGGCCATGGGTTTGTACCCCGTAATTCCAGGCCGGCCGGAATTGCTGCTGGGCAGCCCGCTCTTCAGCGATATCGTGATTAGCCGGGAATTGCTGCTGGGCAGCCCGCTCTTCAGCGATATCGTGATTAGCCGCCCTGCCTCCAGCATTACCATCAGGGCGCCGGAAGCCGCTTCTGACGTGTTCTACGTGCAATCGCTCAAAGTGAACGGCAGGCCTTCCACCCGGCCGTGGCTCGCCGACACGCTCGGCAAAGTGCTGCGGCTGGAATTCAAACTCGGCAGCGATCCTAATAAGGAATGGGGAACGGCGCCCGCCGATACGCCTCCCTCGTTCAGCCCCGCCGCGAAATGACGGCTAATCGCTCGACCCCAGAATGCCCCCGATCATATCCAGCGCGGTGTGCTCGTAAGGCTGGCTGGGCGCCACGGACAGAAAATTTCTGACCCGGGTCTTACGCACCCCGGTCGACATGCGTGAGAACTTGAAAATCGTCGATCATCGCGTAGTCTGCTGCGTTGTTCGTGATGAGCGGAACCTGATAATGCAGTGCGCTGGCCGCGATCCACGCATCCGCCGTTTGAATGGGACGACCCTTCCGGCGCGCTTGCCACGATACCTCCGC
Organism: Candidatus Sulfopaludibacter sp. SbA3; assembly: GCA_900290315.1. Classification (GTDB taxonomy): domain Bacteria; phylum Acidobacteriota; class Terriglobia; order Bryobacterales; family Bryobacteraceae; genus Sulfopaludibacter. The sequence goes on from OKRF01000241.1 coordinate 6,464, forward strand.
CCACCTGCCGCACAATTCACGGCTTGTAGGAAGGACGGTGAAGCGGGTAAGGTATTGTTCCAATTCCGCTTTCCGGACGAATCCCCAATTCCGTTGCAGGTGCCATCGCTGCAACTCTGCAAGACTCATGAAAGAGATGCCCAAGAGCCGACCCATGATGTGATCGTTGTAGTGCTGGGCTCGCGAGTCGCCCTTGACAGCATCGATACTACATCCGTGTCGACTATCGCCGCGTTCATCGGCGATGTGAATGATGGGTGCCCTCTCGGCGCCATTCCCGCAACATAGCGGCGAACTCTTCGACCGATTCATCCTCGGCCGCAGGATGCCCCAGCAAATCATCAAAGTCCACTACGGGCCGCACACCTTGACGAACCGCGAGTTCTTCAAACGAAAGCGTTTCTTCTGCCGTTTCTTTCGCCGATTTGATCGTGTCTCGCTCCATAGATTCAGCTTACCAGCAGGTCGTGACGTGGAGGGTCTGACCAACCCTGACACGTTCCATCAACCCTTCAGACTAATCGCTCGACCCCAGAATGCCGCCGATGGTATCCAGCGCGGTGTGCTCGTCGCGCTGGGGACCGCGGGGAGAAAGCTCCTTGCGCAGGCGCTCGATGGTCATGCTCTGGACCACCACGTGGCCGGGACCGGTGAGGGTGGCGAGGAAGAGGCCTTCACCGCCGAATAGCGCCGTCTTGATTCCGCCCACGAATTGGAAATCGTAATCTACCGATTCGTCGAAGGCCACGATGCAGCCCGCCTCCACTTGCAGCACCTGGCCGGACTCCAGGTCGAAATCGATGAAGTCTCCACCGGCGTGAATGAAGGCAACCCCGGGTCCGGTGAATTTTTCCAGGATGAAGCCCTCCCCGCCGAAGAAGCCCGCGCCCAGCTTCTTCACCATCGCCACACTGTACTGCACCGTGGTTTCGGCGAACAGGAAGGCGTCGCGCTGCACCAGAACGGAGGCGCCCGGCATCAGGTTGAAGGCTTGAATCTTTCCCGGATAGTGTCCCGCGAACCCAACTTCGCCCAGGCTGTCGGCGCGGAAATAGGTCACAAACAGAGACTCGCCGGTGATGGCACGTTTGAAAGCGCCCAGGAACTTCTCGCCCAACGTACTGCCGGTCATGCGGGTGTCCCACTGCACGTTGGCGGTCTTGTAAACCATGCGGCCCGCGTCGGCATACACTTCCTGCCCCGGCTTCAATCGCACGCGAGCGATCTGCAGGTTGTCGCCCTCCACGGAGTAGTCCAGCGGCTCCACCGCAGGCGCGGCGGCCGCGGCACTCCCCGCCCCTACCCCCATCGGCTGTCCACAGCCATTGCAAAACTTCGCGCCAGGCGCGACTTGCGATCCACAATGCGTACAAAAGCCCATGGATCGGATTCTACCGTACCTGCAGCGTGGGAGAATGAAGGAAAGTGTCCACGATCCGCCGCTACGGGCCAGTTACGCTTCTGTTGCTGGCGGGCCTGACGACGCCCGCGTGGCCGCGGCACGACTCCGGAAGTTGCGGGAGCAGCCGCGAAACACTGAACGAATCGTTATTCCGGCACCGTCAAATTCTGCGCGCGCGGAGCATGCGAGCGCTCAAGGCTGCTCCGGCGACGGCTGCCCCGGACGCCGGAAGCATCGCCATCATTCAGGATTCGGACGGCGTGGTGGAACGGCAAAACCAGTTCAACCTGGATGGCGCGACCCTCACTTTCACCCCCGTGAACGCGACTGCCACGCAGTATCGCTATGGAGTGGCGCAACAGGGGTACGACGCCGCAGCGGCGGCAGCCGGCGCGCCTTTGATCGCCCTGGACGATGACGACAGCCGCCTGGTGACGCTGCCGTTCGCCTTCCCCTTCTTCGGCGCCAGCTACCGCCAGGTCTACGTTAACTCCGATGGCAATCTGACCTTCACGGTGGGCGACAGCGCTTCCACCCCGCGCTCGCTGGGACGCATGACCGCGGGACCGCCGCGCATCTCGCCCCTGTTCGACGATCTGAACCCGGCGCAGACCGCGGGCGGCGTGCGGGTGCTGGTGGAGGGCGCGCGCGCTGTGGTGAGCTGGGTCAAAGTCCCGGAGTATGCCATTTCTGGAACCGGCACCTTGCAGACCTTCCAGGCGCGGCTCTACCCCGATGGCCACATCGATTTCGCGTACGCAGACGTGAACCCGGCGTCGGCGGTGGCCGGGATCGCGCCAGGCGCACTCCAGCCAGGCACCACGCTGGTAGATTTCCTCACGGATGCCAGCGCGGTCTACACCGCGACCATCGCGGAGGTCTTCGGCAACTCGCTCACCATCGACGTAGTGACGGTAGCGCAGCAGTTCTACCAGACGCACGAAGATGCGTACGACTACCTGGTGATCTACAACAACATGGGGATCCCCGCGCTCGGCGAAGGCACGGTGGCATACGAAGAAACGGTGCGCAGCAGCGGCGCCGGGTACGGCGTTCCACAGGGAGATGCGAGCCAGCAGTTCGGATCGGCGGGCCGACTGCAATCGGTGCTCAACCTGGGACCGCTGAGTCAATATCCCGTCGACCCCAATGCGCTGGTTCCCGCGCGCGCGGCACAGGCCGATACGCCGCTCACGATTCTGACCCACGAAGCCGGCCACCTGTTCCTGGCCTTCGCCAGCATCAAGAATGCGGCGGATCCCACGGCTCTCCCCATGCTGGGATTTCAACTGGCGCACTGGAGCTTTCTGTTCGATTCCGAGGCGTCTGTGATGGAGGGAGAGCGCATCGCCGACCTCGGTGGCAGTGCGGCGCCGGAGTTCCTGACCACGGACATCACCCAGGCCTACGCTCCGCTGGACCAGTACCTGATGGGCTTTCGCGATGCCTCTGAAGTGCCGGACGTCTTCCTGGTGAACAATCCGTCGCCGAACTTCGCCGCGGCACAGCATCAGTACAGCGGAATCGCTTTTAACGGCACGCGGCAGAACATCGCGGCAGAACATCGGCGTGAGTGACGTAATCGCCGCGGAAGGCCGCCGCACACCGGATTCTACGATAGCCCAGCGGCGCTTTCGCTTCGCCTTCATCCTGGTGGTGGCCCAGGGCACACAACCAACGGCGGCGGACCTGGCGCAGGTGGATACATACCGGCAGCAGTTCGAAGGATTCTACGCGCAAGCGGCATCCGGCCGTGCCAGTGCGGACACCACCCTGCGGCGCAGTTTGAAGCTGTCGCTGTTTCCCTCCGGCGGCGTGGTGGCGGGCCGCACGGCGAGGGGCTCTCTCACGGTGGCCACTCCTCCTGCGACGGATATGCCCGTGCAGTTCACGGCGCCCAACGGCAACGCCCGGTTTCCCGCCAGCGTGACCATCCCCGCCGGGTCGGTAACCGCGACGTTTGCCTTCGACGGCGTGCAGCCCGGAGTGGAAGAGGTGCAGGTGGTGGCCAGCGATCCCGCGTATGAGACAGCATTCGCCCGCGTGCAGGTGGCCGGCAGCGGGCAGTTGAAGCTGGTGCAAGTGCCGGGTGCGGTGGCGGTACGGCTCACCGATGCCAACAATCTGGCGTACCCCGGCGCAGGCATTCTGGCGACGCCTTCCATCGGCGGGGCGGTGGTCCCATCGGA
>OKRF01000241.1:10064-14090 GCA_900290315.1 Candidatus Sulfopaludibacter sp. SbA3
CGCCTTCCATCGGCGGGGCGGTGGTCCCATCGGAAGCGTTTACCGATTCGCAGGGAGTGGCCGCCTTCCAGTGGAACACGGGGGCCGCGCCGGTCAACCACCTGAAGCTGGCGGTGGATGGGCAGCCCGGCACCAGCCTCACGCTGGACGCTGGCAGCGCCGTCCCGGTGATTTCTTCGGTAGTCAATGCGGCGTCGCTGGCGCCCGGCGTAGCACCCGGCGCGCTCGCAGTGGTCACGGGCAGCAATCTCACCGGCGGAATCGTGGACCTGGATGGCGTCACGCTCACGCAGCTTTCCGCCAACGATTCGCAAATCGTCTTCTACGTGGCGCCGGGTATCGGCCTGGGAAATGCGACGTTGCGGGTGACGGCACCCTCCGGCGTGCAGGCCGTTGCCGCGGTCAATATCGCCGCAGCGGCTCCCGGCATTTTCCCGGGCGGCGTGCTGCACGCGGGCACCGGGCAGAGCGCGCTGACTGTCCCTGTGCATGCGGGCGATTATTTGGAGATTTATTGCACAGGCATAAACGTAAATTCCGGAACTCCCACCGTGTTCATCGGACCTGCCCCGGCGCAACCGGTTTATAATGGACCCGCTCCGGGGTNNTCACAGCAACTCCGTAAACATAATGGTGCAATGATGTTTTCATGGCTCTTCTCCGATCCTTTACCCGCCGGTGCGCCGGCGCCCGATTTTTCGCTGCAGGACGATTCCGGAAAAACGGTGACACTTTCCAAGCTGCGCGGCAAGAACGTCGTGCTGGTTTTTTATCCAGGTGACGATACGCCCGGCTGCACCAGGCAATTGTGCGAGTTTCGCGACGGGTGGGGCGACGTGAAGACGCGCGGCGTGCAGGTGTTCGGAGTCAATCCGCAGAACGCCAAAGCGCACCAGAAATTCCGGCAGAAATTCAGTTTCCCTTTTCCGCTCCTGGTGGATTCCGGACAAAAAGTGGCCGCACTCTACAATGCCAACGGGATCATCGTAAAGCGAACCGTTTACCTGATCGGTCCGGATGGTAAAATTCGCTTCTCTAAGCGCGGCAAGCCGGAGCCGGCGGAAGTGCTGGCGCAGGCCAAGTGAAGGAGCACACATGACGCGACGAAAGCTGTTTCAACTGGCAGCCGGTGCAGCCGCGTTGGCGCCACGGGAGGCTCGCGCGCAGCCGCGGCAAATCGCGCCGGGAGCCTTCAAGGCCACCTGGGGTTCCCTCACCGAATACCGCGCCCCTGACTGGTTTCGCGATGCCAAGTTCGGCATTTGGGCCCACTGGACGGCGCAATGCGTTCCGGAGCAGGGCGATTGGTACGCCCGCCAGATGTACATCCAGGGCCACCCCCAAAACAAGTTCCATGTCGCGACCTACGGGCACCCTTCGAAATTCGGCTTCATGGAAATCGACAACCTCTGGAAGGCCGAAAAGTGGGATCCGGAAGCTCTGATGCAGCTCTACGTGAAGGCCGGAGCCCGCTACTTCGTGGCGCTGGCCAACCATCACGATAATTTCGATTGCTACGATTCCACCCATCACGCCTGGAACTCCGTGCGCGTGGGGCCGAAGAAAGATATCGTGGGCACATGGGCCCTGGCGGCGCGCAAACACAACCTTCGTTTCGGCGTGACCAACCACTCGGCACACGCCTGGCACTGGTTCCAGACAGCGTACGGATACGATCCGGAAGGGCCCATGGCCGGCTTTCGCTACGACGGATTCCTCACCAGGGAAAGGGGCGCGGGCAAATGGTGGGACGGCCTGGATCCGCAGCAACTCTACACCGGCGCCAGCATGCCCCTGCCGCCCGGCCTGACCACCATGAAGGCCGCGCAGGACTGGCACGATCAGCACGACCGCAAGTGGACCGAAGAGCCGCCGCCGCACAACCAGGACTTTGTGGACCGCTGGTTCCTCCGCTGCCAGGAACTGGTGGACCGCTACGATCCCGACCTGCTCTACTTCGACGATACGGAACTCCCGCTGGGACAGGCAGGCCTCGACATCGCCGCGCACTACTACAACGCCAACATGAAACGGCACGGCGGCAAGCTGGAAGCCGTTCTCAACTCCAAGGGTCTGTTGCGGAGTCACACCGGCACGATGGTGCTGGATATCGAACGCGGGCGCGCCGACCACATTTTGCCGGCTCCGTGGCAGACCGACACCTGCATCGGCGACTGGCATTACCGCCGGGCGACCTTCGACAGCCACACCTATAAGACCGCCGAGACGGTGATCCAGATGCTGGTGGATATCGTCAGCAAGAATGGCAATCTGCTGCTCAACATTCCGCTGCGCGGAGACGGCACCATCGACGAGGACGAGCGCAGGGTGCTGGACGGCCTGGCGTCCTGGATTCCGGCCCACAGCGAAGCGATTTTCGGAACGCGCCCATTCACGGTCTATGGCGAAGGCGAATCCGACCTGAAAAGCACCAGCAACTTCAACGAGCGCATCACCCGCCCGTACACGGCGCGCGACATCCGCTTCACTACGTCGAAGGACGCCCTGTATGCCATCGCACTGGCATGGCCCCTCGACCACAAGATCACCATTAAGACTCTGGCCACCGGCAGCCAGCAGTATCCCGGAGAGGTGGCACGCGTGGAACTCCTGGGCAGCAAGGCTCCGGTGACCTTCGAGCGCGATGCCAACGGCCTCGCAGTCACCCTGCCCCGGCAGAAGCCCAACCCGTACGCTTACGTTTTGAAGATTCTGGCGGCGTGACACCCGAGACCTCCCGGACAACCGGGAAGCCGCCGATAGCTTGTTTGCGATGATCGACCTGCATAGCCATATACTGCCTGATCTCGACGATGGCGCCGAAAGCATCGAGGAATCGCTGGAGATGCTGCGCATGGCGGCCGCCGCGGGCACCACCGACATCGCCGCCACCCCGCATGCCAACGAGCAATATGTTTTCGACCCCGCTTTGGTGGAGCGGAAATTGACCGAATTGCGTCAGGCGGCGGACGCTTCGCCACGCATCTACTATGGCTGCGAGATGTACCTCACTCCCGAAAACGTCTCCCGCGCACTGCGCTCTCCCGGTGCATACACCATCGCTCATCGCGGCTATCTCCTGCTGGAACTCTCCGACTTCCAGATTCCCCGCAACGCCGCGGACATTTTCGGACAATTGATGGGCGCCGGCATGCGGCCGGTAATCGTGCACCCGGAGCGCAATCCGCTGCTCCAGACGCAATACGACCAATTGCGGGAGTGGATCAAGCAGGGATGCGTTCTGCAAATCACCGCGCAATCGTTCCTGGGCCGCTTCGGAAAAAGCGCAAATGCCAGCGCCAACGAACTGGTGAATCGCGGACTGGCCCACCTGGTGGCCAGCGACGGCCACCACACCAGGCATCGCCCCCCGGTGCTGGACGAAGCGCGGCGTTACGTGGAAGACAACTTCGCAACAGCCACCGCGCAGCGGCTCTTCGTAGAGAACCCCATCTGCATCCTGGAAGGAAAACCCGTCCGCCACGCCCCGAAGAAAAAAACCTGGTGGCGCCGGTGAGGCCCCGGTACCGCGTGAAAATCCCGAGCCGCGAGCCCGCTGCAAACCGTGCCTGGCTCGAGTTTGCCCCTTTACGAAATCCCGACGCGTTTTCCCAGCCATTTTTATCCCACCGGGTGAGACTTCGCCTCATGCGCCGACTCTCTCGAAAATGCCGCGTGGTGCCGAAGATGACACCCTCGAAAATTCAGTACCGGCGACAAGATCGCCGGCGTTACCTACCTACGCCTATTTTCATACCCATCGTTGCCTGCGCGCGGGCCCCCCNNGCCAGGCACGAAGATTCGCCAAAAGGCGGCGAATTTCGAGCCTGGCACGAGTTTGCGACGGTAGCAGCCACCAGTTTTTCATGCAGTTTCGCGGGCGGAACGCCCATCCCGACAGACGACAAAAAACGATCGTCTGTCCCACGGGGCTACCTAATTTTCATCCGTGCGGGTGAGGCTTCACCGCGTAAGCCGACTCTCTCGAAAATGGCGGGAAACGCCGGCGGTCTCCGCCGCCGGCAT
>OKRF01000241.1:14100-16581 GCA_900290315.1 Candidatus Sulfopaludibacter sp. SbA3
GAGCCACAAAACCTCGGCCCCCGGCCCCATTTTCATCCCGCCGGGTGACGCTTCGCCTCATGAGCCGACTGTCGCCGTATTATGCGGACTTTATTAGTGAGTGACGCGCAGCGCCTGGAGGGACGCAGCCAGTTCCGCCACCTGGATGGGTTTGCTGAGGTACCCATCCATTCCCGCCGACAGACAGCGCTCGCGGTCGCCGCTCATGGCATGCGCCGTCAGCGCCACAATCGGGAGTTGCGAGCCGGAGGCGCGAATCTTCCTGCAGGTTTCCATGCCGTCGAGTTCGGGCATTTGGAGGTCGAGAAACAGCGCGTCGAACTGCTCTCGTGCCAGGCGGTCCAGCGCCTCTACCCCGTTCGAAACCACGCAAACCGAGTGACCCCGCCTTTCCAGCAATCGCTGGATCAGTTTTTGATTCACCAGGTTGTCTTCTGCCACCAGCAGCCGCATCGGCTGCTCCTCCCGTTCCGCCGCGGACTGGGGCCTGGCAGCTACCAACTGGCCACACCTCTCGAATCGTGCCGTGAAATAGAAGCAGCTTCCGCGTCGTCGCTCACCGGCATCGTCCACCCACGGGCTCTCCACCCAGATGCGCCCGCCCATCAACTCCACCAGACGGTTGGAAATGGAGAGGCCCAGGCCGGTACCGCCGAACTTGCGGGTCGTCGAAGCATCAGCCTGTTCGAACGGCGCGAAGATCAGCACCTGCTTCGCCCCCGGAATGCCGATTCCTTCGTCCGAAACGGAGAATCGACACCACACGACGTCGGCCGGCCCCGCCTCTGGTGACGCCGTCAGCCGCACCTCGCCGCCCTCGGAGAACTTGATGGCGTTGCCGATCAGGTTGACCAACACCTGCCGCAGCCTTCCCGGATCGCCCGCCACCATGGCCGGAACCCCTGGCCGCACGTCGCAGCAGATCTGCAGCCTCTTCTTTTCCGCCGCGAAACTGAACAGGCGGACCAGTTCCCGCAGAACCGATTCCAGGGCGAAGGGCTCGCGCACCAGTTCCAACTTGCCCGCCTCCATTTTGGAGAAGTCCAGAATGTCGTTGAGAATGCGCAGCAGCGATTCGGCGGAAAATCGCGCCGTATCCAGATACTCGCGCTGCTCGGCGGTGAGTTGGGTGTCCAGCGCCAGCCCCGTCATGCCGATAATGCCGTTCATAGGCGTGCGGATTTCGTGGCTCAGGTTGGCGATGAATTCCGATTTCGCCGCCGTGGCGCGCTCCGCGTGCAATTTCGCCGTCCGCAGCCGCCGCGAAAGCCAGATCACCGCCCCGAATGCTACCGCCAGCAGCGTCAGCCCGCCCAGAAGCAATTGGTTCTCCACGCGGGCACGCGCCATCCTCTCCAAAGCGCCCGATTCGTGGAACGGGTTGGCATACCAGCGGAACTGGATTTCGGTGAGCGAGCCATCGTCGCGCATCTCGCCGACTTTCGCGCGGATCTGGTCGGCCGCCTGAACTGCCCCAGGGTTCACTCTGGCGGCCCCAATCCCGGAGAGCACGCGAGCGCCTGGCAAGGGGAGGAAAGAGAGTTGCTGGCCGCAGACCGGTCCGTGCTCGTCCCGGTAGGTGTCCAGCGGGCTTCCCGGCAAAACTCCAACCTCAAACTCTCCTTTACACAGAGACCGCATCATCGTCATCCGGTCCGGTGAGCGGATTTGACGGGACGACGGAAAATACTGTTTCGCTGCCCGGACGGCGAGGCCATCCGTACATCCCACCGTTCGCCCCGCCATGTTTGCGGGCCGGATCTCTTTGGCTTTCAACGAAACCAACCAGAACGTGGTCTCCTCGAACGGCTCGCTGATATAGAAACGCTTCCGCCGATCCGGCAGGTCCGCCACGATCGGCCAGAGATCCACCTGGCCCTTGGCCAACGCGTCGTCTGGCCCGTCTGGCACGATCGACCACTGTAGTCGTATGCCGGCCCGGCGCGCCGCTTCGCGCGCCGTATCGATTGCCGGCCCGTACGGCTCTCCGCTTTGCGTGACAAATTGCCTGGGCGGCGAGTACTGAAAGCCCATCCGGTACACTCGCGGGGGCGGCGGACCGTTGTGGCGCAAGAACATCCACACTGCGGACCCTAGGCAGAGTCCCAGGCATACCAACGCGGGTATGTACCGGCGGACCACTACTTACTTATCGGCATTTTGCGGCGAAGTCGCTAGGCTTTCGAAGGCTTACGGGAGGCGGAAGGAGACTTCCACCCAGGCCACCACCGCAATGGCCTTTCCGTCCAGTTGACCCGGACGGAACTGCCATTCCATCACGGACTTCAGGGCCTGAAAGTCCAAGCCGCAGCCTAAACCCTGCAGAACCTGAGGGTCGCTCACCTTCCCCCCAGCGCCAATTTTCACATGGACCCGCACGACTCCCTCACAGCGGTCGCGCAGAGCCTCTTTGGTATACGCCGGTTTGCTGGTGGAAAGAAGAACCGGCAGGGTGGCCTTGATGGGGGCGAAATAAATGGT
>OKRF01000207.1 GCA_900290315.1 Candidatus Sulfopaludibacter sp. SbA3
CCGGCGAGAAGCCGCCGGAGTTCATGAGCGTGGAAACGGCTCGCCGCGCCATCGATTTTGTGGCGGCGAACGCGGCGAACGCGGGGGTGCGGCAGTTCGAAGTCGATTTTCACGGCGCTGGTGAGCCCACGGTGCATTGGAGACTGCTGGAAGAAGCGCATCGCTATGCGCGCGGCGTAGCCCGGTCGCGCGCTCTGCAACTGCGCAGCAGCCTCACCACCAACGGAGTGCTCCCGCCGGGCAAGCGGGCGTGGATTGTCGCGCATCTGAACGGCGCCAACGTCTCGTTCGATGGTCTCCCGGAGGTGCAGGATGCCAACCGCCGCTTTCCCTCCGGGCGCGGGTCGAGCGACCTCGTCCTCGCTACCCTGCGAGATTTCGACCGCTCCGGTTTTCGGTATTCCATCCGGATGACGGTGACCTCCGAGTCGGCCCCTCGCCGGCCGCAATCCGTCGCCTTTCTTTGCCGCCGATTCCGCCCGCGGGCCATTCAGGTCGAGCCGCTCTACCGGATGGGACGGGGCCGCGACGCCGTGAATGCGGAAACAGAGGTTTTCATCGAAGCGTACCGCGCGGCGCGGCGTACGTCCGAAAAAGCGGCCGGACTGCTGCGCTTCTCAGGCGCTCGCTTCCCCACAGTGACCAACCGATTCTGCGGCGTGGCCAACGACAATTTCTGTGTATCGCCGGCGGGCAATATCAGTGCGTGCCACGAAGTCGCGGACGAGCACCAGCCATGGGCCGAGCGGTTCTTCTATGGCCGCCCCTCCGCCGAAGCCCCCGGTTTCGCTTTCGACGAACCGGTGTATACGGCCCTCCGCACGCACACCGTCGACCGCCTGGAATACTGCGGTGGATGTTTCGCGAAATGGAGCTGTGCGGGCGACTGCCATCATAAAGCGCTGCACTGGGACGCCGCCGAATTCGCCGGCGCCGGCCGGTGCGACGTGATTCGCGCGCTCACCAAGGACCAGATTCTGGAAAAGATCGCCGCCTCTGGCGGTGTGTTCTGGAAAGGAACTGCCAGCGGACCGGCAATCGCAGCTCGCCGGCCCTCTGGGAACCCATGCTGCGATGGCCGCAATGTTGGGCCTACCCGCAGGGAGCGGACCCGTCATGAAGAAACGTTTTGAGGATCGGATTTCGGACTTACCTTTGCCATCCACGGCCGGAGAAACTCCCGCCGTCTCCTCTGTCGAACCCAGCCGCGACGGTTGGAAGCTGACGCGCCGAAGCCTCATGGGCCTGCTCGCCGCGGGCGGCTTCGCGGGTCTTCCCCGAGCCGCCACAACGTCGCCGTGTTCGCCCGGCGCTTTCGCGCATAATATCCTCCTCGACAGCCTGAGTTTCTTTCCCGACGGCAAGACCCTGGTCAGCGCCGGGCGGGACAGCTTTGTGAAGTTCTGGACCGTTCCAGGCGGCGCTCTTTTTGGCACTGACGCCACGGATCGCGTGCCGCTCCAGGTGGCCGTGAGTCCGGACCACAGCCAGATCGCCGTAGCCATGGATGGCGGGCTGCTGCAACTCTGGCCGGCAGCCGGAGGAGCGCGCCGTGCTCTGGCGGGGCACACGGATGCGGTCAACGGAGTTGCCTTCACACCGGATAGCAGCCAACTGGTCTCGGTGAGCGCGGATCGAACCACCAGGGTCTGGTCGGTGGCGGATGCAACTCTGCTGCGCAGCTTCGCCGACGCGAGCGAAGCGATGTTTCAGGTGGCCGTTCCAGCTTCCACCCAGCGGCGCTCCCCGGCCGTCCAGCGGGGCACCCCGAACGCACAGAGGCGCCCAGCGCAAAGCTATCTCGTGACCTCAGGCGGACAGTTGTATCTGCGGCTCCTCTCTTCGGGAGCGGTCCAGAAGACGGCGCCGGGCAAAGCGTTCGGCATCACCCGGGACGGCGCGTTCCTGGCGGCGCACGATGGCACTCATCTGTACATGTACGCTTTTCCCAGCCTGGCGCCGCTGGTTTCGGTGGTGGAACAGCGGAGCCCGAATTCGCTCGTCTTCAGCGCCGACGGCAAACTGCTGGCCATCGCGTATGCCGACGCGCCGGCGCGGCTGTATTCGGCGCCCGATCTGACCTTGCTCCGCGAGCTGGAAGCCAACGAAGGACCATGCCTGTCGGCGGCCATGGACCCGCAAAATGGCTATCTGGCGGTGTCCTCCGGGAAGAGTATCCGGCTTTACAAACTGCCGGCCGGCGATCGCGTGCCGGTTTGCTTCATGGACATTCTGGCATCCGCCCCGGCGTGTAGGGGAGCCCAGTATATCTGGGACGGCCTCCCCTACACGGCTGCCTGTGGAATCGGAATTCCGTCCGAGGCCGTGTGCACATGCGATTGCGTGCCGGGCAATTGCCCTTGCGTATATGACACGGGGTGCTCGTGCGTCTCGGATACGGGATGCGGCTGCGATACCGACACTGGCTGCTCCTGCGATTCCGATACCGGCTGCAGTTGCGTCGGCGATGTGGGGTGCTCCTGCGACTCCGACTATGGGTGCGGCTGCGTCGATGACTACGGGTGCGGCTGCGAAGGTGACTTCGGGTGTGGCTGCGAAGGCGATTTCGGTGGCTGCGGATGCGATGGCGATTCCGGCGGCTGCGGCTGCGATGGCGATTTCGGCGGTTTTAGGCCCTGACTGAACGCGGACCCCGTTCGGCACGGCGGATCGTATGATGATCGCATGCCGGACTTTCATTTTTACGAACCGTCGAAAGGTCACAACCTTTCACACGATCCGTTCAAGGCCATCGTCGCGCCACGGCCCATCGGTTGGATTTCGACCAGCGACGCGGACGGTCGCGTGAACCTGGCGCCCTACAGCTTTTTCAACGCCGTGTGTGACCGCCCGCCCATGATCATGTTCAGTTCGGCGGGCTGGAAGGACACGGTCAGCAACATCCAGGCAACCGGGGAATTTGTCTGCAATCTCGTCACGCGGCCATTGGCGGAGAAAATGAATCAGACATCGGCTTCCCTGCCGCGCGGCGTCAACGAATTCGAGTTTGCCGGGCTGGCCCCTGCCCCAAGCCGAATGGTAGGGCCACCGCGCGTGGCAGACGCCCCGGCGGCACTGGAATGCCGGCTTGTCCAGATTATCCAGCTATCCGATCTTGAGGGCGCAACGCTCGATCAATATATGACCATCGGCCAGGTCGTCGGTGTGCACATTGACCGCGCTTATTTGAATGAGGGGCTCTTCGATTTGCTCGCGACGCATCCGGTGCAGCGTGCCGGTTACGTGGCGGATTACACTGAGGCGACGGCCGGCTTTAAAATGGCCCGCCCGCGATAGGTCAAGATGAACCGGAAACTTCACTGTCCCAAGGCTCCGCATTTTGGGCCGCGTGGACAGTGTTGCCTCTCTCGAAAATCCCGAGCCGCGAGCCCGCCGCAAACCGTGCCAGGCTCGAAATTCGCCGCCTTTTGGCGAATCTTCGTGCCTGGCTCGAGTTTGCCTCGAAATTCGCCGCCTTTTGGCGAATCTTCGTGCCTGGCTCGAGTTTGCCCCTTTACGAAATCCCGACGTTTTCACCGTCATTTTCATCCCACCCTGTGAGGCTTCGCCTCATGAGCCGACTGTCACCGTATTATGCGAACCTCATTGAAATACATTGTGCTGTCGGATCAACGCACTTGAATTATCTCCTGCCAGCCTGCTCCTGGTGCATCCTGCGTGAGGGTGCCCGCCCTGTAACCGGCATCACTCCTCCAGCAGTAGTCCGAATTGTACGAGACCTTATCCTGTGCAGCGCTGGGCGCGTGTCCGGACAGACTACCGAGTATGGGCAGCCAGCTCAAACACCGATCGCGCGACCCGGAAAGCGCTGTATATCAGCACCACGATGAGCAGACCGAAGCAATCGCTGCCGGAGAGCCCGGTCAGGCCCGAGAGCGAGTCCGCCAGCGTCGTCAGTAAGCATGGCTCGAAGCCCGCCGAATGCGCCAGACGGCCTACCAGCGCAACCGTTCCGATTAGAATCGCTGGCTTCACCATCAGCGCCGTCCCTGCCGCCTTTGTCCATCTCATCTGCATATGGCATCCTGCTCCGTACAACAGGACTAACGCATCTACGCCGGCGCAAGTTGCGGCCCGGGCTCGTTAAACGCTCTTCATAAAACCAGAAAAGTTAGCATCCCGTCGCTCAGGCTCAGGTCAGCCCAATTGCCCGACGCACGAGCGGATTCGGTGGATTTGAATACTCATCTGGGTAGCGTCGCTTGCTTCTGCCACGCTCGCAATCGGTCCACCATTTGCTGCAACTGAGGGTCGGGCTTGAGCCGCAGCGCCGCGTCGTACTCCGCAAGCGCCTCCGGCAGCCGGGCGGGCGTCTTGGCCAGCGTGTTCCCCAGATTGAAGTGCGCTTCCATGAAATCGGGCTGAATTCGCAGGGCTGCCCGGTATTCGGCAATCGCTTCGGACTGCCGGTCCGGGATGCGCGCCAGAACGTTCGCCAGGCCGTAATGAACTGCCGCGCGATTAGGTTGAGCCCGCAATACCGCCTGGTACTCGGCAATCGCCTCCGGCACCCGGTCTGGTATCAGTGCCAGGGCGTTCGCCAGGGCATCGCGCGCCTCTACGAATTCAGGTCGAATCCCGAGTGCCGCCTGAAATTCGCCGATCGCCTCCGGCGCCCGGCCGGGCATGTGCGCGAGCGCGTTCCCCAGATTCAAGTGAGCGGCAGCGAGACCCGGCCGAAGCTGCAGGGCCGTCTGATACTCGGCAATCGCCTCTGGCAAGCGGCCGGGGATGCGCGCCAGAACGTTCGCCAGATTGTTGTGCGCTTCCGCGAAATCGGGCTGAATCCGCACCGCCGCCTGGTATTCGACAATCGCCTCAAATTGGCGCTCCGGGATGCCCTCTAATTCCAGCCCCAGATTGTAGTGCGGGCGGGCAGCTTCCGGACAGACCGCTACGGCGCTGCTCCACAGGCTGCGATCGTCGTGCCAGTCGAAGTTGCGGGCGTAGGTTCTGGCGGTGAATGCCAGGCACACCAATCCTAAGGCCGCCCAGGCGGCCCTGGCAGCCGCGGACCGGTGCAGCGAGCGCCGCCGGACCAAGGCGTAGAGGGCCGCAACCGCGCAGCCAGCCAGTCCCACCGAAGGCAGATAGAGAAACCGTTCCGCCATGATGCTGCCGATGAAAAGGATCAGGTTTGAAGTGGGCGCCAGCGCCACGAAAAAGAACACCAGAAAAAAAAGCAGCGGCGTCCCTGTGCGCTGCCAGCGCACGGCAAGCAGTACGGCCAGAACCATCGCAGCAACGCACACCGCCAGCCCCAGGAGCGCCTGGGCATCCTCCCAATTCCACAGCCGCCAGCCGAATAGCGGCACTGCGTTAAAGGAATAGTCCGCCGTCAGACTGGCCGGCCACAGAAACAGCCAAAGGTACTTACCCATCACTTTAACGGCCGTGATCCGCGCTGTCCAGAAGCCGGCGCTCGCTAGCGGATTGTCGGTAAAATCGATCGCCATGTGCGGGTGCGAGCCGCTGCGCAGGTAGAAATAAGCGGCAAATGGCAGCGCCAGAACGGCATAACCGGCCACCCTTCGCCGCCAAGTCGCTCTCCCGCGCCACAGCAAATCGTAGAGCAGCATGATGCCCGGCAAGACGGCGGCGTTTTCCTTAGAAAAAACCCCGATGGCCTGAGCGGCGGCCAGTCCCGCCAGCCATGCCACGCGGCGCCGCCCTACGGCTGGGGCGGCTTTCACATGGCACAGCAGGCCCGCGAACACGCCAAAGCCGGCCAGCAGATCCGCACGCCCCACAATATTGGTGACCGATTCGGTGAGCAGCGGATGCAATCCCCAAATCGCTGCCAACGCCAAAGCCGGGGCTGCCTCTCCGAAAATTAACAGGCCGAGCGCATACACAAGCGCGACGTTCACTTCGTGCAGGAACAGATTGACGGCGTGATAACCGGCAGTGTGCGTGCCATTGCCGAGGACGGCGTAATTCAACAGATAAGAGAGAGTGGTGACCGGCCGGTATAACCCCGAGGTGGCTGCGCGCGGGCTGTTGCCGTACCAATATCCGCCTCTTAGGATGGACTCGATATTCTGTACTGTCGCCGCCCGGATCCGGGGGTCTTCGCCAATCACCGACGCATTGTCGAATGGCAGACCGGCCTGGAGCGAATTGGAATAGGCCACAAAGACGAGGCCCCAAAGGGCCAGCAGCCGCCAACTGTGCCGCGGCCACGCCGTGCGTCTTACTGCGGCCGCGGAGCCCTGCGCCGCGCATGGCTGCGAGGTGCCACCTGGCGTCCTGCGCTTGTCGATCTTCCCCACTTACCGTGCCAGTATAGCTCCGTTCAAATCGCTTCTACGCTCGCATCAGATCATCCGGTGCTTTGCCTAATTCCACGTTGGTCATCGTCACGATCCCTCCTGGAGCCACCAGCGCGTGCAAGCTGCCGCCATTCGGCTGCTGGTACGGTTCCACCGAGTTCTCCTGCTGGGCGCTGGCGATTTCCAGGTACCGAAACGCCGCGCCCCGCCATTTCACCTCAACCTGCTGCGACACCGTCGAGCGGTTCAGAAGAATCAGCGTCTTCTTGCCACCCGTCCCCGTGAATGCCGTTGCCATCAAGTGCGGATTCGAACTCGCAACTTTCACCCGCTTCATGCCTTCTCGCACCCGGCGTGTGTAGGCTCCCAGGACCCGCAACTGGTGGCTCGATGCCACCGGCTTCATCCCGTGCTCTGCATCGGGCACGAGGAGCGTCCGGGTCCATCCGTAAGACGGCTGCGTCACATTCAGCAGCGTCCAGCAATACATGATGCCGCACGCGTCCAGTTGGGTCAGCAGCTTGTGATAAAGTTGGCCCATCGCCAGAGCCACGCGGTAAGCACGCGACTGAAACTCTCCATTGTTGACGCACAGTTCCACGGCCATGAACGGCTTGCCCGCGGTGGCTTCCCGCAATAGCGCCAGGCGCCCGTCGAACCCATCGGGATCGTGAAAATAATTCTGAAAATCGTAGAGGTTCGATGTGCCGTAATCGATGGTCTTCCACACGGCGGCGTCCTGGCGGAATGCCTTGCCCGCTGCCACCCCGCCAGGCGACATCGAGGCGTTGTGCATATGGATCTTCGTGGCCTGGAATCCGGCGCCATCCAGTCCCTGGCGCAATGCGGGCGCCATCTTCCGCCAGACCTCCGCCGATTGTGTCACTTCGTTTTGAATGCCGACGATCTCCGGAGCGTGCCCGGTCTTGTCCCGCGAAACCTGGCAGTACCGCACCATGGCCTTCACATAGGACTCTATCTCGGGAGCGTCTGTCAACTTCCCCGCGGCGTTGCGCGTTCTGGCCCAGGTGGGCAATTCCCAGAACTCGAAAATCACT
The DNA here is from genome assembly GCA_900290315.1 of Candidatus Sulfopaludibacter sp. SbA3. Lineage (GTDB taxonomy): Bacteria > Acidobacteriota > Terriglobia > Bryobacterales > Bryobacteraceae > Sulfopaludibacter. The sequence goes on from OKRF01000207.1 coordinate 7,352, forward strand.
TTCCCGCTCAGGCGCCTCACGCGGCGCATGTATTCGAAATCGCTGGTCTCGCAATTTGGGAAGTTGTCTCCGTAGTAGTGCGGGGAAGCATCCTCCGGCTTGTCCCAGTTGGTCATCTCGCGATTCAGCAGCGCGCCGGTGGGGTACTCGCGATGCAGCAGCAGATTGTACTCCGCAAGAATGCGCCACCACTCCCTGGCTCCCTGCGGGCTTAACTCCGCGAAGGCTGGAGGCGTCGTGGTGCCGCCCCACCCGGTGATCTCCTGGAACTGCGCGCCATCGTCGACTTCCACCGTCGAAGCCTCCACAGCGGGTGGCAGAAGTCTGCCGCGCACTGCCCCGTCCCCGCCTGTAAAGGCCAGTTGGTGCTGGTTCACGTCCAGATTGGCGGTCGATGTAAGGGCCTCTTTCCCGTTCAACAGAACCCGCACGGTCAAGCGGTAATCGGAGATCACGGTGATTGCTTTCAGCTCGCCGCCATACTCCACCGCGGCCTCCTCCCACACGCCTTNNCCGAGGTTGCACCGGCGGCACCTTGCTCAGGCCGGCCGAGTCGTAATACCGCACCATCAGGCGCGCTTTGCCGCCACCCGCTTCCACGGTGAAGCCTCCGCAGGGGCCGGTGAAAATCCAACGGAGTTGCGCCTTCTCGCCGCGCCACTCCTCGATCTCGATAGTCCGTTCAAACAGGGCCGGCAGCCATTCGGAGAAGTACTTTCGCGGCGCCCACTGTACCGCCCATTTTACCCGCGGCGAAGGCGGACCTGGCAACTCGAAGCGGTCACCGCCGGCTGCCCCGCCTTTCCACAGCGGCAGTTCCACCTTGGCGGGACTCGCCGCGGTGCTTCTCTCCTGTGCGGCCGCTACTAGCGGCGCCGAAAGTACAGCCCCGGAAAACGCGCGCCGGGAAATTCTGGTCATCGATTGTCCTCCTGTGGAGCGGCCTACCGGCCGCAGATACGTCTGCGGGCACGGGGAAAGCCGATCCTCCGTGCCCGCCGGTAAGACAATTTTAGCTCCACCGTCTCAAGCCCGCTCCGTCAGAACTGGAACCGGGCTGAGAAAGCCATCACACGCGCCGGAAATGTGCCAGTCGGAAGGCCCACGGCGGTAGCGTTGGACACCGCGTTGGTAGCCGGATTGAACTGAATCCCGGTATTCATGCCGTTGAATTCCGGATGGTTGAAGGCGTTGTACGCCTGGGCCTGAAGCTTCAGAACCCGCCTTTCGCTGCCTAACGGAATGCTCTTAGTCAACGTCATGTCGAAGTTGGTGACATGCGGATACGTCAGAGCTCCGGCGCCGCCACCCTGGTTGCCCAATACCGGCGGTCCGACAATCGAGTTATCCGGGCCGGTAGCCAGTGCGGGCATGGCATATGCCGCGGGATTAAAGTAAGTACCCGCCGGGATATTGGCCAGGGGATTGCCGATCACCTCGCAGCGCTGCCCGACGTCCGGCGTACCAGTATAGCCGCCGGTGACACCTGGCGAGCCCGATGTGAGACTGCAACCCGGATTAAACGGCGCTCCGCTCTGCATGGAGAAGATCCCGGAGAAAATCCAGTGGTCCGTTACAATCCCCAAGGCCTTGATGTTGTGTCTCTTGGCGATGTTGGGTAAGTCGTAGGAGTAGTTGATCTGGAGGTTGCTGCGCCGGTCGGTGCTCAGCCGCCCGTAATTCCATTCCTCGTTGTTAGCCACCACTGGTGTGTAACTGGTCGTGCCCATGGCTCTGGAGAAGGTATAGGCAACGCCCATGACTAATCCGTGCGAGTAGCGTTTCTGCGCGGTGAAGGTCAAAGCGTTATAGTTGGCGTNNCGAGCCGTACCCGGGATAGATGGTTCGCTCGAAAATAGAACCGACGTCGGCGCTGGTGTTGCCTGCCGTCGTCGGGTTCAAATTCGACGGTGTGAACGGCCAGCCGGTTCCAATCGGGATGTAGTTCGCGTTGTAACTGAGGTGCTGGTCCCAACTATAGTTCAATGTGTATCCCAGATCCACCACCACATTGCTGCCGAATGTGTGTTGGACGTCAACACTGGCATTCATGACCTTGTCCCACGGAACATTGGCCGGGTAGGCGGTGGGAGCAATCGGAGCGACGCTCAAACTGCTCAGACTCGGCGGCTGCCCCCCGTCGATCGTCGCAATTTGCGCAAGCGTGAGAGTATTCACAGTCTGCTGATAAGTGATCGGCGCCTGTCCGGAGAGGCCGTAGTACTGATTTCCATCCAGGCGGTTATAAAACACTCCGGCCCCGCCCCGGAGCGCCGTGTTGCCATCGCCAAAGACATCGTAAGCGAAACCCACGCGAGGTCCTACGGCGACCGGCGCCTGATGATAGGGCGCCAGGGGCACACCGTTTGCCCCGAGCACCTGCAGTCCTGCCGAGGGACTGCCGGAGTTGGGAACGAAATCACCAATGAATCCGCTAGCCGCGGTAGCGCTGGAACCGGGATCTTTCGCCACCAGGCCGTTGTTGGCGGTACAGGTCGCGGCGCCATTGGAGCAGAAGGGAACGTAAATCCGCGACATGGCCGACTTGGAATAGAGCGACGGATTGAAGTTGACAAATGTGTTGTTGTGATCTTCCTGAGGCGTCTGGTGATAGAATCGCACGCCGAGATCCAGCGTCAGCTTGCGGTTCACTTTCCAGTTATCCTGCACGTACCACTCCGCGTTCCAGTAGGTGACATTGAACGTCGTGCTGTTATTGTACTGGCTATAGCTGTTGACGTTGCCGAGCAGGGCGTTGGCATAGCCGTCATTGGTGTTGAGCAGTGGAACTGAACTGGAGGAAGAGAAACTGAAGGAGCCCATGTAGTTTCTCATCGCCGGCTGCCACTTCGTGTTGTATTCCAGGAAGATTCCCGCCTTGAACGAGTGATGGCCCGCGATCTTGCTGATGTTGTCCTGCCAATACCAGGTCGGGTTTATGGTGTAGTCCGCTCCGGCAGTGGAACCAACGCGCGAGTAGGACATGGCGTTGCTGGGTGTGCCGAAACTGAAGCTGGGCAGCAGATTCTGGTAGCCGTTGAGAGGAGATGCGGTGTTGCCCTGTGTGGAAGCCGTTGGCGGCGGAAACAGCACGGGCAAACCGGGAACAAGGGAGCGATCCTCGCTCTTATAGTTATCCAGCGATGTGTAAGTATACTGATCCCAGTTCGAGGCGTAGGTGAATTCGTTCACCATGGTCGGCGAAATGGCATAAGTAAGGGTAGCCGCATAGCCGTGCCCGCCATTCGGGTGTACGATAGGCGAAATCCCCGCCTGCCCCAGAACGCCGCCAACATCCGAAGTGAACTGGACACCGTTGTACAGAAGCTGCGAGGTGTCGTAATCGTTGATGTAGAGGAAGAAACCAGAGAGCTTCGAGGTGATGTTGTAATCGATGCGAACCACGTCGTTGCGCCGCGGGTGTGTGGCGCTGGCTTGCTCGAAGTAGTTCACCACGTTTAACTGCGCCGCCAAAGTCGGCGTATAGTTGGGCAGCGGGAAAAAGTTGAGCAGCCCCTGGCCCACCGGATTAATCCGGTTCGCAGGAATGATGTTGCCCGGAAAAGGTGTGTTGTTGTTGGCCGGATCGAGGACGCTGATCAGGGTGCCGTTATTGTTAAAACTCTTGGAGAAGTTGCCCTGCCGTTCCCCCTGCCGTTCCAGGGCGGTGGGCGTGTACTGGCTCACCGAGCCGCCGCTTACGAATTGGCCGACCCACTCCTGCGATACGAAGAAGAAGAGCCGCTTCTTGTCGGTATTCCAATGCTTCGGAATGTATACTGGACCGCCGATGCTGTACGTCTCGATGTTGTACCGGTACGGCACTCGCGGAGTAGCGGCGCCGTTCTTGACGGTGTGGTCGTTGACCCAGGTATCGGCGTTGAATTGCTCGTGCCGGTGATTCCAGGCGAGCGTGCCATGGAAGTCCTGGGTTCCGTTCTTGGTCACCATGGTGATGGTTCCGCCCGAGTTCCGTCCGAATTCGGCCGCATAGTTTGAAGTCAGAACCTTCAGTTCCTGAATGGCGTCGAGGTTCGGCTCAAATTGCACCGAGGTGTTCGACCCCGTATCCATGTCGGTGACTCCGTCGACCGTAAAATTGAGCGCCGACGTGGCTCCGTTGATATTCATGCCGCTGATGGCACCGTGGCTGGTGACGTCGCGGCTGGCGGCGGTATCGATGACGCCCGGCACCAGCCTGATATAGCCGAAAAGGTCGCGGCCTTTCAAAGTGAGATCTTCCAGGGCTTTGGAATCCACCGTCTGAGATTTCTCGGCGCTGCTCAACTGCACCTGCGCCGCTTCGGCGGTGACGGATACGGTTTCGGTAGCGGCACCGATCTGTAGAATCATCTTGCCGGCGTTGTGAGTTTCCTGGGCGGTTACGATGATTCCCGTCTGCGTTTCGCTCTTGAACCCTGCCGCTTTCACCGTCACATTGTACGTACCCGGTTCCAGGTTGACGAAGCGGAATGTACCAAGACTGTCCGTCGTGCCGTTGTGGAGCGCGCCAGTGTCCACACTGGTCAACATAACCGGTGCCCCCGCAACCACCGAATCGGACTGATCGACCACTGTACCCACCAGTGAACTCGTGACTGTTTGTCCCCACAGGGTCGCACTCGACAAAGCGAGCACGAACATAACCCACACGTACCGTCGCAATTTCATCGTATCCCCCCAAAGCATCCGTCTCAGAAGCCAAAATCGCCATAGCGATCCGAGGGCTGAGTCGTACGCGGACCACAGGCGTGGCTGCGAGTATATCTTTTCGCACCCCCCGTGTAAAGTGCAGAGTTCAGTTTTTCCCTCTGAATCTGTGAATGTTACTTTGCGGGTGGAAG
>OKRF01000088.1:0-10112 GCA_900290315.1 Candidatus Sulfopaludibacter sp. SbA3
TGAAAAACCGGCGAGGTAACGCCGGCGGTCTTGCCGCCGGTGCGGCGAGCGAAGCGCGCCGCTACACGGCCCCGGCCCCTGGCCCCGGTTTTTCGACCCTGTAGGGGAAGGCAACACGCAGTCACGCGATAGATCGCGAGCCGGACGGCGGACCCACGTAGGCTAAGAGCCCAGGCACGCCGCGAAATTGCATGCACGAGAACCGGGAGACCTTCTTACCGACTGCGCGCGCCAGCGGCAGTCCGGGCGGAAAAGGCGAAAGCCGTACCACCGGCACGAACGGTAAGGAAAGGAGGAGTCGGACGGAGGGAAGGGCGCCAACCAAGGAGAACGACCAGAAGGTACGCGCGGTGCCGGCACAGGACGGAGCAGCCGCGTCACAGGGCCTGAAGGGAGTACGGAAAGCAGCAAGGGAGAGGAAACAAGAGCGGTTCACTACGTTGTTGCACCATCTGACCGTGAATCTGCTGCGGGATAGCTGTTACGCGCTGAAACGTAAGGCTGCGCCGGGAGTGGACGGGATAAGGTGGTGGAATACGAAGACGGGCTGGAGCCAAAGCTGAGAGATTTGCACGAACGGGTGCACCGGGGTGGAAGCTACCGGGCACAGCCGTCACGGCGAATCTACTTGGAGAAGCCAGACGGTCGGCAGAGGCCGATCGGCATCGCAGCGCTGGAAGACAAAATCGTACAGCAAGCGGTGGTGACGACACCGCCCATCCTCGACTCTACCGCCGGCCGGCCAGTGCAACCGGCGGCGAGACCCCGACGCTACCAACCGCCGGTTTTTCATGAAGTTTCGCGGGCGGAACGCCCAACCCAAACCGACGACACAAAACGATCGTCTGTCCCACTGGGTTAGAATCGGGGGAGCTTCATGGCGCTTTCCGCTGGCGTTCGCATTGGCCCCTACGAGATCCTGACTTTGCTGGGCACCGGAGGAATGGGCGAGGTGTATCAGGCGCGAGACACTCGCTTGAACCGGATCATCGCTCTGAAAACTTTGCCCGCGGAGAAGGTGGCGGATGCTGACCGGAAGCGGCGGTTCCTGACCGAAGCGCGAGCGGCCGCGGGGCTCAATCACCCCAACATCGTCACGATCTACGATATCGCTGAAGAGGACGGCGCCTGCTTCCTCGCGATGGAGTACGTGGCGGGCAACACCCTGGAAGGGATGATCGCCGGCCGCGCGCTGCCGCTCAAAGATGCGCTGAAGTACGCCTCCGAGATTGCCGATGCGCTGGTGGCGGCCCATGCGGCGGGCATCGTTCATCGCGACCTGAAACCGGCCAACATCATCGTCACGCTGGATGGCCGGGCGAAGCTGCTGGATTTTGGGCTGGCGCAGTTCATTGAGACGGTTGTACTCACCGGGGAGACACAGAGCCTGCGCACCACGCCTGGAGCGATTGTGGGCACTGCCGCCTACATGTCTCCCGAGCAGGCACGAGGGCGTGCTCTGGATGCGCGCAGCGATATTTTTTCCTACGGCCTGGTCCTATACGAAATGCTGTGCGGGGAGCGGACGTTTCAGGGCGATTCGTGGATTGACATCCTGGCGGCCATTCTGCATGAGGAACCACGGCCGCTGCGGAGCCTCAACGCGGCGGTTCCCGGCTGGCTCGAGCAAACCGTCGCGCGCTGCCTGAAGAAAGATCCCGCGCAGCGGACGCAGACCATGTGGGAGGTCAAGCAGGGCCTGGCGGGCCCTACCGTCTCTGGCGGTAGCAGGGACGATATCCCATCGATCGCGGTGCTCCCTTTCGTCAATCTGAGCGCCGACAAAGAAAACGAGTACTTCAGCGACGGGCTGGCGGAAGAGATCATCAACGCGCTGGCCCGGGTTCCCGAACTGCGCGTGATCGCGCGCACGTCGGCGTTTGCGTTCCGCGGCAGGGAACAGGATCTGCGGACCATCGGCCAGCGGCTTCGGGTGGGCGCGCTGCTGGAGGGCAGCGTTCGCCGCTCCGGCAATCGCATCCGCGTCACCGCCCAGCTCATCCACGCGGCGGACGAATCGCATCTCTGGTCAGAGCGGTACGACCGGGAGATGACGGACGTTTTTGCGATTCAGGACGAGATCTCGCAGGCGATTGCCAATGCCTTGAAGGTCAAGCTGGCGGCGCCCCGGCGAAGCACCGCCAGCATCGAGGCCTTTCAAAGTTACCTCAAGGGGCTTTACTGGTATCAGCGCTACACCGCGGAGAACCTGGCGCGAGCGAAAGAATCGTTCGAGCAGGCGCTGCGGCACGATCCGGAGTATGCTCCCGCGCACGCCGGGTTGGCGGTCTTCTATTACGGCCTGGGTGCGCTCGGCATTCGGCGGATGACCGAAATGGCGCCGCTGGCCAGGAGCGCGGCGGAAAGCGCGCTGGCGATCGATCAGACTCTGAGCGAGGCGCACAGCGTGCTGGGACTGGTAACCGGCTCCGTGGAATTCGACTGGCCGGCGGCGGAGCGCCATTTTCAGGCGGCCATGGCGGTGGACCCGGTGCCGCCGCTGGCGCGTGTCCGCTACGCTCTGTACTTCCTGATTCCGCTGCGGCGGTTCGACGAGGCAGAGGCGCAGTTCCGGCAGGCGCTGGAGACGGATCCGCTATCCATGATGGTCCACTACGGGCTGGCGTTTGCTCACTATTGCAAGCGCGAGTACGATGCGGCGATCGAACATGCCGCGACGGCGGTGGCACTGTATCCCGACTATTGGCTGGTGCACTTCGCGATGGGGCTGGCGCTGGCGCAGAAGGGCTGCCTGCAGGAAGCGATCGCCAGTTTGGAGACGACTGGGCGACTGACGCCCTCCTTCACGTCGGCGTCCGGCTTCCTGGCGGGTTTGTACGTGCGGGCGGGCGATGCAGATCGCGCCGCGAAGCTGATGGAGGAAGTCCGGGAGAAGAGTGCCAGGCAGTATGTTTCGCCCGTTTGCTCCGCGATTTATCTGGCGGCCCTGGGAGATGCGGACGGGATGTTTGAGCGCCTGGAGGCGGCGTGGGAGGAACGCGACCCTTATCTCACGCGCATGGATGCGGAGCCGTGTCTGGAGGCCTTCCACAGTGACCGGCGGTATCGGGCGCTGCTGGAACGAATGAAGCTGTAGGACAGACGATCGTTTTGTGTCGTCTGTCTTATTCTTTTGCATCAATCATAGTTACAGATAATAATATCTGTAATACTGTGACTACTAACACCCGTCGGGGGCGCAACGCCATTACCTAATGATCGGACTATCGTGTTAGGGATTCTAGGAAACGTGCGGTTAGCCGGACGCCCCTGACGCTCGCATTCACAATGCCATCAGGCGATTGACTTCGCGCATCACGGCGAAGGCGTCGGCGACGTAGAGGACGTCCGCCTTGCCGCGCGCCCAGCCGCAGTTGGCGTCCAGGTTGATGGCGCGGCGTTCGGTGACAAAGCGCCAGCCCACCACGTGCGGCTCTTCGCCGTGGCAGCAGGTGGAGAGTCCCTTGGCATGGCGCGGGGTCGATCCGGTCTGGCCGATCTGGTTCAGGTGAGTCATGAAGCGCAGCACCGCTTCGCCCTCGCCGCTCAAATCGACTAGCGACTTGCTGCCGCCCAGCGAGGCTTTGGCCGAGCGCAGGAAGCCCAAAATCAGCGTCAAGCCGATGGCGCCGTGGACCGCGCCATCGGCTTGCTTCTTGGTCCAGCCGGCGCCGGCAACGAACAGCAGCTTCGCGTCCGGGCGAATGGTCTGCTCGTCGGCTTTGGGGGCTTGCACTCCGGTGACGGTCGTGCGGGTCGCCGGTGGCTGTACCGCGAGGAGTTCCACGGTTGCCGTGCCGGACGCGCCTGGCGTTCGATCAAACGGCTCGAAGCATCCGCCATCAAGAAGGACGAACCAGGGACGCTGCGTGCGGGTCAGCACCGCTTCCATGCGCTGGCGGTAGAACCAGCGAGTGACGGCGGGAACTTCATTCTTCACGGCCATGTTGGTGGCGTGGGTATCCACGCGGCCTCCCAGGCGGAATGCCACGCCGGGAATGGCGCGCGACCAGCGGGACGTGGCGGGCGCCAATACGATGGCCGAGCCGGCAGCGCGGGCTAGCGCTTCGGCCGCGGCGGCATCGGTGGCATAGCGTGCGGCGGCGAACGCCTCCCCACACACGCCAAGAATCCGCGCCGCACCCGCGGCGGCGATCTGATCGGCGGCCGGCTGGACCATCTCACCCACCAGGCCTACGGTCAGTTCACCATCTAGCGCCAGCGCGGCGGCCAGGGCTTCCAGGGCGGGTTTCGCCAGCGTGCCATCGGGCTCGGCATGAGCGAGCAGCAGAATGCTTTCCATGTCAGTCTTCCTTCACCCAAGCGACGATTTCGCGCGCGATCTCCGCGGGGGCCAGGTCCTTCACGATCCTCGTTTCGCGCTGCTGTTTGGGCAGGCTTACGGACGCGAAACACAATCCGGCGCCAGGCAGGGGCGTGGGCCTGGCGCGCTGCAGGGCGGGCATGACGGTCCGCATGTTGGCCATCCCCACCTGCGGGTTGTTCCGCGGTTCCGGCAGGTTCCCAGTGGCCCAGCCCAGAACCGCCGGGGGCGCGGCGCACACGGAAACCTGGTGGCGCCCGCCTTCGATCCGCTCCAGGATTTCGAAGCTGCCGTCGTCGCGGATGGTCAACTGGTCCACGCCTTGAAACTGCTCGGTGATGCCCAATCGCTCGCCCACCATCGGCAGGGTGGATCCGGCGCCGCGCGAGGCGGATTCCCACCCGCCGAAGAGCAGCAGGCGTGTGCGGTCCAGTCCCGGAATGGCGTCGATGGCTCCGGCCAGGGCGGCCGCGGTCTCGAACGAATCGGCGAAGCCGGAGGCAGGTCCATCGAGAGCCACCAGTTCGAAGGGCGCCTTCTGGGCCACCATCATCATCACCTGCTGCAGCTTGGCTTTGGGGCCCAGGCTCACCAGCCAGACTTTGCTCCCAGGCGTCCTGCGGGCCAGGTCGGCGGCCTCAAAGAGGGCGTGTCCCGCCCACGGATCGAGCACCGCGGGCAGCATCATTTCATTCTTCAGGCAAGGCGCTCCGGAGCCGGTGACGGGCTCGAGCGTCTGCAGCGGATCGGGGACAATACTGCCGCAGACTACGATTTGGAAAGGGGTGCTCATGCGAAGTTCCAGTATAATCGGAGTTCATTATCTATCGCCAGCGGGCGGGGGATGCCGAAAGCTACGCCAAGAAGGCCGTGGCGGGCATGCAGGAAGCCCGGTACGCCCAGGAACTGAAGGACAGCGCCGAGAAGCGCAAGCAGAAGCCGCCCTCCGATGAGGAGATCGCCAAGCGCTTTCGCGAGAGCCGGGCCAGCCGGCTGGCGCCTCTGGGCCGGATCGAAGTGGCGCGCGGCCAGGTGGCGCGTGGCCAGAAGCTGCTCGAAGAGGCGTGGGCCGCGAATCCCAACCTGGTGGCAGGGCCAGAAGCTGCTCGAAGAGGCGTGGGCCGCGAATCCCAACCTGGTGGCAGTAGGCGCCACGCTGGGAGAACTGGCCCGCGAAGGCGGTGAAGCCCGGCGCGAAATTCACCGTCAAGCTGGTGGCCCAGGTGCAGGAGGGCTGGCATCTTTATTCCATGAAGCACGTGGAAGATGGGCCGGTAGCCACGCGCATCTGGCTGGCGGAGGGGCAGCCGTTCCAACTGGCGGACGCCATCAAAGGCTCGCCGCCGGAGACGCTGCAGGACGCCAGCTTCAATATGGAAGTGGAACTCTACGAGGGCGAGGCCAGTTTCCTGCTGCCGCTCCAGGTGGCTGCGGGCGCGGCGCCTGGGGTGCAGACGCTGGCGGTCAACGCGTCGTATCAGTCCTGCAATGACAAGATCTGTCTGCCTCCGAACGCGGTGAAGGTGGAAGTGCCGGTCACGATAGCCAGGTAACGCCGGCGATCTGGTCGCCGGTTGCCGCCCTACCTGCGGCGCGACAGCACTACCGGGGGACCCGGCGCCAGCCAGTAGTGGGGCTGCCGGCGCGCCAGCGTTTCGTAATTGCCGTAGACGTTCATGCCGATGCGGTAGCTGTCGTCCAGGCAGAACCATTCGGAATCGCAATGGCACGGACCGATGCAGCCGGCCGGCTTTTCCTTCGCCTGGAACAGGTCGAAGGCGTGCCAGCCATTCATCTCGTAACTACCCTGGATATTGGCCGGAGAGATTCCGTTGCGCAATGCCTCGCGGTAGAGGTCCCAGCCGGCATCGCTCCAGCGGAAATAGTCGTGGAGTCCCGCGATGGTGAAGAAGGCCAGCGGCAGAAGCGCCACCGCGAAGCGCGTGGGGAACAATCGCGGCGCATCGGATAGGATCAAAGCCACCGCTATCGCCATGCCAAACGTCTCCGGCAGATAATAGCGGTCGAACGCGGCCAGGCGGTCGACGAACGTGGTCACCGTGAGCGAGGCTAGCGAGAACAGCAGCGCGAAGAGCAGCGCTTCAGCTCGCAGTCCGCCTTTGCGAAGCACGGCTGGAGCGCCGAAAATCACTGCCGCCCAGAGGACGTTGGCCGCCAGCAGGAAACACTCGATCGCGCCCCACGCGCCCGATGGCCACGCGGGACTCCTCAGTTGCAGCGCTTGGACATCGGGGAAAAGGACGGGACCAATGCCGGCGTCACGGATGATGTTGCTGAGGAATGGAAATCGCGGATGCAGATCCAGATGCGGCGGCGTTTGCAGCAGCACCAAGGCGGCCGCCACTCCCAGTAGACCCAAAAGGAAGGCGGCCGGCAGCATCCGGCGGGTCCAGAGATTCCTCGCCAGCAGCAGCAGCGGCAGAAGGAACGCTGTCATGTAGCTGAGGAAGATGCCGCCTTGCAAGAAGGTGGCGCCGGCGTTGACGTGCCAGATACGGTCCAGGCGGCGTGAGTAATCGGCCAGCGGAATCTGAGCCAAGGCGCGCGCGAGGAAGAAGCCCGCGATCACTGTGGCAAAAACCAGGGAGCTTCCCACCAGACGCGGCAGCGAGCATCGGACGCGCCGCCGGCCGGTCAGAACGGTAGCACCCAGGAGCGCCGGAAAGACCAGTACGCTATATTGGCGAATCCAGAATCCAGCGCCCACGGCCAGGCCCGTGGCGATGGCGGCGGACCAGGAGACCAGTGGTCCCTCGGGGTGCGTGCGGCGGTCCCGCATCCAAACCACAGCCCCCAATAGAGCGAAGAAATAGGCGTAGATCTCGGTCATAAAGGAGAGCGAGAGATAGCCGAAGAGAGGATTCCACACCACCGTCAGCAAGGCGGCAATCCGAATCCCCGGACGAACTTCCGCATAGCGTAGCAGCAGCCACAACAGGCAGATGATGAGTGCACCGAGGGTCATGGTCAGGCAGCGAAGATACGCGTGCGAGAAGCCGAGGATGCGAATGACGGGCGCCGCCAGCAACCCCTGCCCGATGAATGCCGCTCCCGTATCGTGATCGAAGACGAACCTGCCCGACTCGGCGAACTTCTTGGCGATGTGCGCGTAGATCCAGTCGTCGTTGAGCGGATAATTGCCCCACGGCTGTACCAGCAGAATGAGGAGCAGGTACGCCGCCAGGGGCACAAGCAGCGAGACCAGTTCCTTCCGAGACGGTGACATGCCAGACTCAGTCTAGCAAGCCGCCGGGCGCGTCTTCTGAACTACGTCTACTATAATCTTCCCCAATGAGCGAGGTTGCTGACTGCGTACTTTGCGACGGAGAGATCCGCCGGGTCAAGAAGGCGCTGGTAGCCCCGTTTCTGGCGACACGCATCTGCAGCCGGCAACCGTTGTGTGTTGGCCTTATGCAATGCAAAGGCTGCGATTTCATGTTCTACAACCCGCGCCTCGACACGGCCGGGGAGGGCCGGCTTTATTTCCGGTTACCGCCTCGAAGAGTATCGGCGGATGCGCCAGGCCTCTGAAGCTTGGTACACCGGGAGCTTCAACGCGGGTCTCGCCGCACCCACTTCTTACGAAGTCCGCCGGCGAACGCAGTCCGCGATCCGGAGCCAGCATCTGGGAAAACGCGTGATCCGGTCGCAGATCGGAATCGTAAGCCTGTTCAGGCCTTCTTTGGCACGATCGGTCATCCGTCCCTCCGCCCTCCACATGATGCACGAGCACATCAACCACTTCACGGAGCGATCGTTGGCATCCGTGACGCGTTCTTGTGGAGGCGCGGTAAGCGTCAGGCCGCTTTTCTATGGATTGCGGCGCCGGAAAAAGTACCCTGGCGTGGTGCCTGGGAATGATTCCCTGGTTCTATCTCTGGGCCAGAACGCCCGCTTCCCAATGGGCCGATACCTTTTGGATGCGTTCCACGGCCTCCATCAGGTTCGGTAGGGAATTGGCGTAGCTGAAGCGAATGTAGCCTTCGCCGTATTGTCCGAAGCATCCGCCGTTGAGGCAGGAGACGCCCGCCTCGTAAAGCAGATAGTCGGCCAACTCTTTGGACGCCATTCCGGTTTCGGTGACATTGGCAAACGCATAGAACGCACCGCCGGGGACGGCGCAGCGGAACCCGGGAATCCGGTTCAGACCGGCGCAGATGGCGTCGCGGCGGCGATGCAGTTCCGCCACCATCGCATCCACGCAATCCTGCGGGCCGTTCAGGGCCGCGATTCCGGCACGCTGGGTGAAGCTGGCGGTGCACGAATTGGAATTCACCATCAGTTTGTTCACCGCATCCACCAGCCATTCGGGCATTACGCCGTAGCCCATACGCCAGCCAGTCATGGCGTATGTTTTGGAGAAACCGTCCAGGATGATGGTCTTCTCGAGCATTCCCGGAAACTGCGAGATGGACGCCGGCGGTTCACTGCCGTAGGAAATGCGCGTGTAGATCTCGTCGCTCAGCACGACGCAATCGCGGTCGCGCAGCATGCCGGCGATCGCCTCCAGGTCTTCCCGCGGAATCACGCCGCCGGTGGGATTCTGCGGCGAATTGAGAATCACCATCTTGGTGCGGGTGCTTAGGCGGTTACTGAAGAGGTCGAGATCGAACGAGAAGCCCCGGCTCTCTTCCAGTGGCATCGCCACGGGTGTCGCGCCCAGAAAGCGGATCATGGATTCGTAAATCGGAAAGCCCGGGTTGGGGTAGATCACCTCATCGCCCGGTTCCAGCAGCGCCATCATGGGGAAGAAGATGATGGGCTTGCCGCCCGGGACCACGGAGACGTGCTGCGGGCCTACGGCAATGCCGCGGGTACGCGAAACATAAGCGGCGATGGCTTCGCGCAAATCGGGAAGACCCTGGGTGGGGCCGTAGTGGGTCCAACCTTCGTCGAGCGCCTGTTTGGCGGCTTCGACAATGTGGGCGGGGGTGGGAAAATCAGGCTCGCCGATCTCCAGATGGATGACGCTGCGGCCTTGAGCTTCCAGTGCGCGAGCGCGCACCAGTACGTCGAAGGCGGATTCCACGCCAATTCGCTTCATTCGGTCTGCGAGTTTCATGCAATCCTCACGACCTTAGGGTAACTCCAAAACCCACTCGTGCGTGGTGGGAATTCAACTCTTAGGCGCTGGCATGAAGCGTTTGATGAAGTTAGTGTCGAAATTTCCGGCCTGAAAATCCGAATCTGCCATGATTTTCTGATGCAGCGGAATCGAGGTGTGGATTCCTTCCACTATGAACATCCCGAGGGCGCGCCGCATGCGCTGGATGGCTTCCGCGCGGTCTGCTCCGAAAGTCACCAACTTGGCCACCATCGAATCGTAATAGGGCGGAATCACGCAGTCGGTGTAAGCCCAGGTATCTACCCGTACCCCGATGCCGCCAGGCAGATGGAAGCCGGTGATGCGTCCGGGCGACGGCACGAACGTTTCGGGATTCTCGGCGTTGATGCGGCACTCGATGGAGTGCCCGCGCAGCGTGACCGGTCCCCGCAGAATGTCCGCCAGTCTTTCACCTTGCGCGATGCGGATCTGGCTCTTGACGATATCGATGCCGGTGACGAATTCGGTAACCGGATGCTCCACCTGTACACGGGCGTTGACTTCGATGAAGTAGAGCTTGCCGGTCTCGTCCATGAGGAACTCCACAGTGCCGGCGTTGGTATATTTGGCGGCGGCGATGGCCTTGCGCAGCGCTGTAGAAATCCCGGCGCGCTGGGCATCGGTCACGGCGGGCGACGGCGATTCTTCCAGCAGCTTTTGATG
>OKRF01000088.1:10122-12952 GCA_900290315.1 Candidatus Sulfopaludibacter sp. SbA3
GGGGCATCGGTCACGGCGGGCGACGGCGATTCTTCCAGCAGCTTTTGATGGCGCCGCTGGATGCTGCATTCGCGCTCTCCCAGAATCTCCACCGTGCCGTGTTCGTCGGCCAGCAGTTGAAACTCGATATGGCGCGGGGCGCCGACGTACTTTTCCAGGTAGACGTCCGGCGAACTGAAAGCGCTCCCGGCCTCCTGCTGCGCCTGCACGAACAGGGCTTCCAACTCGGATGCCTGGTTGACCACGCGCATGCCGCGGCCACCGCCACCCGCCGAGGCTTTGATGATGACCGGGTAGCCGATCTCTTCGGCCATTTCGAGCGCCTCTTGCGGAGAGTTCAGCACGCCGGGCGACCCGGGGAGCACCGGCACGCCCATTTCCCGCATGAAGGCGCGGGCGCGCTCTTTCACGCCCATCATCCGGACCACGTCCGGACGCGGTCCGATAAACTTGATGCCGGACGCTTCACAGACTTCGCCGAAGGCCGCATTCTCGCTCAGAAAACCGTAGCCGGGGTGGATGGCATCCACGTTGGTGATTTCCGCTGCGCTGATGATGGAGGGCACATCCAGGTAGCTGCGGGCGCTTTTGGCGGGCCCGATGCAAATGGCCTGGTCGGCGAAGCGAACGTGAGAACTGTAGCGGTCGGCCTCGGAATAGACAGCGACGGTCTGAATGCCCAATTCCTTGCAAGCGCAGATGACGCGAACGGCAATTTCACCCCGGTTGGCGATGAGGATCTTCTTAAATGGAGCGGACGGCAAACAGAGCCTCCCCGTACTCCACCGGCTGGCCGTTCATGACCAGTTTGCTCTCCAGAATGCCGGAGGTCTCCGCTTCGATCTCGTTCATGAGCTTCATGGATTCGATGATGCACAGTACCTTGCCGGGTTGGACGCGCTCGCCCACGCGAACGAACGGCGGCGATCCGGGTGACGGAGACTCGTAAAACGTGCCGACGATGGGCGACTTCACCAGCACCAGGCCGGGGTCGGCCGGCTTGCCTTGCTGCGTCTCTACAGTGGGGATCGGCTGCGGGGAGGACGCCGGAGGAGGCCCGGTTACGGCAGTGGGAGCGGGAGCAGGGGCCGGTGCGGCCGCATAGGCGGTGGGAGCCAAAACGATTTCCTGTGGCGCCGCGAAAGACGCGCGGCGGATGCGTACGCGATTATCGCCGCGCTGCACTTCCAACTCGGCGATTCCCGTCTCCGCGGCCAGGTTGATCAATTCACGGATCTCATCAACTGTCATCAATGGTTTAGCTTAACAGACCTTGCTGGTCGTCCGTCGCGCGGTGAATTGAACCTCGGCCATCTCCTCGAAGGTAACTTGACGAAATCTTAGTTACGAGCAAAGACCATGATCGCGAAGGGCTACAAAGCGCCCTAGACGGAATGCTCAAAGTAGTCGGAGGCAATTCCGCCGAACTCGGAAGTGCTTTCCAGGGCTGGCGGAATACAGGTTCTTTTTGACATATCGGCATAGGATGCCATCGTGCTCGCCTCGATTGTCTCGCATCTGGAGTCGGCGGAAGCCGCGGAGAGCTGCTTTCTGATCCGTAATACCAAGGACTTCGACGACTCGAACATTCGCGAACTCTTGAGCCAGTGCAACTGTGAGTTCCTCGGCCGATTCGATCATGGCCTTCGTTATATCTAAGCCCGTCTCCGCTCCGAAGGGCAACAATTGTAGAGTCCCCCCGGGAATAAACGCCCCTTCACCCGCGTCTTGCACTGCGAGGTGACAACTTGTCAAAGCGTATCGTTCACGATCACAGCCACGACGGCATTGACCGCCGCGGCTTTCTCGAGTGCATGGCCTGGGCCGGAACCGGAGTCGTCTGGAGCATCGCCGGCGGCGTGCTTGCGTCGCAGGCCTTTGGCCAGAACATGAAGGCCGCCAAGGGCGCCCTGAACTTCGTCCAGATCAGCGACAGCCACATGGGATTTAACAAGCCCGCCAATCCCGACGTCAACGGAACCCTGCAGGCCACCATCGACAAGATCAACGCCCTTCCTGAGCAGCCCGAATTCCTCATCCACACGGGCGATTTGAGCCATGCCTCCAAGCCAGCCGAATTCGATACCCTCGACCAGATTTTGAAAGGCGCCAAGCCCAAGCAAGTCTTCTTCGTGCCTGGTGAGCACGACACCTCGATGGACGATGGAAAGCAGTACATGGAGCGCTACGGCAAGCAGGCCAAAGGCCGCGGATGGTACAGCTTCACGCACAAGGACGTCCACTTTGCGGGCCTCTCCAACGTGGCCGTTCTCGAAGGCCTCGGCAGTCTGGGGCAAGACCAGTTGCAATGGCTGGAGGCCGACCTCAGAGCGCAGCCCGCCAGCCGTCCCATTGTCGTATTCGCGCACATCCCGCTCTGGAGCGTCTATCCCGAATGGGGCTGGGGCACCCAAGACAGCGCACAGGCGCTCGCCCTCCTGCAGCGCTTCGGATCGGTCACCGTGCTGAACGGCCACATCCACCAGGTGATGCAGAAGGTGGAAGGCCACGTCACCTTCCACACCGCCATGTCGACCGCGTTTGCGCAACCTGCCCCCGGCGCGGCCAAAGCGCCCGGTCCCCTGAAAGTGGACGACGACAAACTCCGCAGTGTGCTGGGCCTCGCCGCCGTGCACACCGTCATCGGAAAGCACAGCCTGGCTATCGTAGATTCCACCCTGGGCGCCGCATAATCCTAGATCCGGCAGTTCCGGTTCCTTTGTGACGATCTCCAACCGCTCCGCAGCGTCACCGTTTGGGTAACGGAGGCGGTCTTGCCGCCGGTTTTCCGGATCGTCCATTCCTCGCGCCCAAGATTGCTTCCAACTGC
>OKRF01000208.1:0-10247 GCA_900290315.1 Candidatus Sulfopaludibacter sp. SbA3
CTCGAGTTTGCCCCCGACGCGTTTCCCCCGCCACTCTCACCCCACCGTGTCAGCCTTCGCCTCATGAGCCGACTCCCTCGAAAATCCTGAGCCGGGTCTCTGCCGCAAACCCGTGCCACCGTCCCTCGAAAATCTCGCTAGCCCGGCCATCCCCATCGTTGCCCGCTGCCGTGGGCTTATAAACAGGCGAGAAATTCGCCGCTCTCTGGCGAATCCTCGTGCCTGGCTCGAGTTTTCCCCCTTTGCGAAATCCCGGCGGCGGAATCCCCTAGACGTGCGGTAGAATGCCGGGTAGACCACTTCCCCCGACGTCCTCCGCCGCGCAGACGGAAGAAAGGGAAGAGCACGCATGCGCACTTGGGTCTACAGCCCTCATACGGGCGGGAAGAGCATTCCGCCCGCCATCAGAGAACGTACGGAGCAGCGCATTGTCGCTTACGCTGCCAAGCACCACGCCGGAAAGTTCACTCGAATCGGCGTGCGTTTTCACGGCGCCCTCTGCTATATCGACGCGTACACCGAGCCGGGCGAGCCGCCGGAAGATACGTCACCGGCGGGTGAGACGCGGGAGCAGTGGATCGAGCGGTTAAGCAATACCCCCACACATCTCTGCCGGATTCGCTACTTCGGAAACGAAGATCGCTGGAGTTTCGCCTGGTACACCTACGCTCACGAAAAATACGAGCCGGGCTTTTTGATCAGCGGCGCAGATCACGGCACGCCCGAGGAAGCGTTCGAAACGTCAGCAATGTTCCTCTGAAGAACCTCCGCATGGAAGAAGAAGGAGGCTAACCAAAGAGAAGATAGCTTTGCCGGCGACTGTATCGCAGTATCGATACAGTGAGCCAGCTAGCGCATCTCAAACTCGAACCCGCGAGTCCCATACCGATGTACCTCCAGATCGTGGAGCAGGTGCGTCATGGGATTGCCGCGGGCGCACTGCGGGCCGACGACGAACTGCCGTCGGTGCGCGCGCTGGCTGCCAAGCATCTCATCAACCCCAATACCGTGGCGCGCGCCTACCTGGAACTGGAGCGCGACGGGTTCCTTTGTAAGCGTAGAGGCGCCGGAACTTACGTGTCCGCGGACGCCATCGCACTGAGCGCAACGCATCGCATCCACGCCGTAGGCAAACTGCTGGACAAAGCCCTGACCGCTGCCGCGGAGTTTGGACTGAGCGGCAAGCAGGTCCGGGAACTCGTCGAGCAACGGCTCGTGGGGATCAAGGAGAAATCGGCATGAACCCGCCCGCCATCGCGGTGCAAGCACTCTCCAAACGATTCGGCCGCCGTCTGGCGGTGGAGGATCTGACATTCGAGGTGCCGCAGGGCAGCGTCTGCGGCTTCCTGGGGCGCAATGGCGCGGGCAAGAGCACGGCCATCCGGATGATGATGAACCTGCTCGACCCGACCGCCGGCAGCGTGACCCTGCTGGGCCTGGACAGCCGCCGCGACCATACCGCTCTCAAGCGGCGCGTCGGATACGTTGCCGAATCGCCGGTGCTGTATGAGTGGATGAAAGTGAGAGAGCTGGCGCGATTCACGGCGGAGTTTTACCCGCACTGGAACCGGCGCCGCGTCGACGAGCTGTTCGATCGCTTCGCCATCGACCGCGAGCAGAAGGTCCGCCATCTTTCGCGCGGCACGCAGGCGCAACTGGCGCTCGCGCTGGCTCTGGGCGGCGATCCGGAACTGCTGATCCTCGACGAACCGGCCACTGGCCTCGACGTGCTGGTGCGCCGCGATTTTCTGGAAAGCATCATTCAGTTGATCCAGCAGGAGGGGCGCACCGTGCTGTTTTCGTCCCACCTGTTGCACGAAGTGGAGCGCGTGGCGGACCAGGTGGTGATTCTCGATCGCGGCCGGCTGGTGCGCTCGGGCAGCATCGAAGAATTCAAGCTCAGCACGCACCTGAGTCTGGAAGAGAGCTTCATAGACGCCGTTGGCGTCAAGGAACGGCCATGAGACCACTCCTCTGGAAAGAGATGCATGACCTGCGCGCCTGGCTGCTGGCCGGGGTGGCGCTGACGGGCGGATGGCTGCTGGCCGGGGTGGCGCTGACGGGCGGCCTGGAACTGCTGCTGCTCGCGCATGTGTTCGAGGGCAGTTTCGTTAGCATGTGGATGGAAGCGTTGATGCCGCTTGCCGCCGCGGTTGCAGCAATCGGCCTCGCGGCGGGGCAGGTCGCGCGCGAACGGCATACCAGGACGCTCGATTTTCTACGGGTGCGGCCGGTTTCGCCGGGTGTCATCGTGTGGTCGAAGTTCCTCGCCGGCAGCGTCGTGCTGGCGGCCCTGTTGACCGGCATCGTCGCGCTCAGTTTCGCGGATCCCCATTTCATAAAGGATACCGGCCTTCGCGCCATCCGCGAACAGGTCAGTTTCGCAGGGTTGCTGGTGACGCTGCTGCCGCGTTTCTGGTTCCTGTACGCCCTGGCGCTACTGTTTTCCGTGTTGGTGGACCGCTCCCTGAAGGCAGCCGCGCTGGCCGCCGTCGTGGTCATCACCGGCGTTTCCGCTGCACTCACATTTGCGGATCTCGCGCCGTTCTCCGGTTTCGTCTACTGGCTGCCCTTCTTCGACGGTAGCGGCGGACTGGTGGAAGCCGCCAAAAACTCCTGGCTGTCAGGCATGACCGGAGCGGTATATTCGGGTGCCGCGCTGGTGGCGGCTGCTGCGGCTGCCACGTTGCTGAAGCGTTCGCCGGAGCGGTATTTGGGAAACCTCGGCCTTACCGTGGCTGCCACAGCCATGATCGCCGCGGCTGTGGCGTCGGCGAATGCGGCGGCGCACCGGTTTCCCGAATTGACGCCGGTGGGCTCCTGGGAATTCCAGGCAACCGGCGAGTGGGGTTCCTCCGGCATTGTGGCGGAGGGCAGCCTGGTGGCAGTGAGCCACGACCAAAGCGTTCGCTTTCTGGATTTCACACATCCATCGCGGCCCAGGCAAATCGCCGAGTTGACGATTCCGCTCTGGAGCAGTTCGTCGGACTGGAATACCGATCGCGCCGCCATGCAGGATGGCGCAGTGTTCCTGGTCGGACAGAAAAAGCAGCTTCCCACCGACGTCGTTGAGATCGCGATCCTGAAACCCGCCGGCTTGCAAGACTCGATCGCGCTAGGTCCGGTGCGTCCCGGCGATTATGTATCGGCGCCGGTGACCGACGGCGCATTCCTTTACGTCGGCGTCACGCGAGATCGCGTGTGCAGCCTCCTCACCTTCGATGTGGCGTCCCGGCGGCAAGTGGATTCGGTGACGATCGACCGCATGCGGCCAGCCACACCGGGCATCGAAGAAGGCTCGCCGCCGGTACGCATGCTGCGCCGGGGAGCGTATCTGTACATATCTTCGCCGTCTTATCTCACCACCATCGACCTCGCCAACCCGCAGCGGCCGGTGGTGGCGAGCCAGCTTCCCGTTCGCCCTAAGGTGAGCTTCCTCTATGGATTTCCACGCCCCATCGCGGTGCAGGGTAACCGGCTGTTCGAGATCCGCATCTTTCCCGAATCGCTAACAGCCTACAATCTGAGCGATCCCGCGCATCCCGTGGCGGAGTCGGAACCCACTTCCCGCGTCGGCCTGGTCATCCGCGGCGCTGGCAGGAACCTCTATAGTCCGTGGCGTGATGGTCTGCTGGAATTCCATGCGCAGGGAAATGATCTTCACGCGCTTCGCTATCTGCGCGGCCAGGCGGCGGTCTCCGGGTTGGCCTTCGCGGGCGATTCCGTTTATACTCTGACTGCGCCCGCCGAACACGATCGCCGCTGGGTGCAGACGTACACCCTAAAGTAATAGTGTGATCGTTTTCGGAGCTGCCACGTGAGAGAGCGGTGCCTGGGGACAGCGTAGCTGGCACCGCAGTCCCGAAATAGGGTAGCGGGCCTTTTCAAGAGACTCCACTATCCGAAATAAATGAAGCGGTATACGATTAAGATTGATGGGGTATGCATTTCCTTGCCGTTGGGCAGAAGGGCCCTATAATCGAAGCACGGTGGGAACGAGTTCGAATGAAGCGACTTGGTGTACCCCTCTTCGTTTCGCTTCCCACTCTCAATCGTTGCAACCTTCCCGCGTAATTGGACTCGGAACTTGCCGATTCGTAGCTGCGATGTTCCTATGTCTGCCTGTTTGGGCCCAACCTGCCGCGGAACCAGAGTTTGAAGCAGCATGGCTGAAGCCGAATCCCTCGGTTGAATTGTCGGCTTTGATTCCTGCGAACGGGAAACTGCTGGGCAAGTGCGTGACCCTGATGCGGCTGATTAGCTTCGCCTATGACGTCCCTTTCGCGAGGGTCTCCGGCCCTCCGTGGCTGGACTCGGCCGCGTTTGACGTTCAAGCAAAGGGAAAAGTCGGAACGAAGGATGCTGAAATAAGATTGATGACCCGCCGGCTCCTGGCCGAACGGTTCGGACTAGAGTGCCATCGCGAGATTAAGCCGGGCAGAGTGTATTTTCTCGTCCGAGATGGCGGCGGACCAAAGATGGTGCCGGCGGATGAACCGCAGCCGCCCAACCCGAAACTGCCACGCAGCTTTCACCCTTTGATCGCCGGGGACGTGACCATCGACGAATTTGCCGCGGTTCTCTCCAGATATGTCGCGGTTCCTGTCATTGACCGGACTGGCGTTTCTGGAAAGTTCCACTTCTACTTGTGGTGGGGGAGCAATCCGGAGACCGACCCCGACATTTTCCAGGCAGTGAAGGAGCAATTGGGCCTGAAACTGCAACCCGGCAATAGCGACGTGGAGTTTCTCGTGATCGACCGCGTCAGCAGGACACCGTCGGAAAACTAACCAATTCTCGTTCAGTCGACGCTGAGGCCGTTTGGCGGTCCACCTAGCCGCGGCAAAAAAGAAAAAGGTTCCAAGTGATCCAATTCCCAGCCTTGCTCACCACCGGCATGCACGGCACTGAGCACTGCATTCGGGAGCGCCGGACGTTCCGCCTTTCAGCTCCCCGGTTGCTGGTTTGTCCAACCACCGGATCAAAGCTTCCTGACACGCCGCAGCCTGTGCTTCTCCCAAACGGAACCGGACGCTCGTAACGGCCTTTCACTCGCCCGCAACGGGTACCCCTTCCAGGGCCTCCATTGCGGGGTCAAAGTTCCCGGCCTGCTACTTCGCGCTCCTTGCTGACCAGCCGTTCTGCCCGTTCGGCCTTTCTGCTCCACCGCCTGTACCGGTTCGCCCCGGTTCAGGCCGCTTCGACGCTTCGGGCCCGCTGCAAAACTGCCAGCCAACTCCATCGGCTACTCCTCCGGCTTCCGCTCCCCTTCAGGACTTTTGCATCCCGCCGGATCAAAGCGTTCCACCGAATCTGCCGCCGCTCGGCTCGCCTTCCGAACCCGCCCGATTTCCTCTCGCTCCCCGCAACCGGTTCTATTTCTAGGGTTGGCTACGGATCACCGTTCCTGGCTCGCTACGTTTCCGGAGGCTTGCTGTTCCTCAAACCTCTTGGAACCTTATTCACTATGCTCCCGAAGCCCTTTCCGGTCAACGGCTTTGTGGCCGATTCACTGATTTTTCAACAGGATTTTTCTATTGTGTTTCCAAAGAGTTACAGAACCATGACGGTGTATAGCCTGTGGATAAATCACGGAGCTACTGTTCTGTTTTTGCGGGAACGAGCTTGAGAATCATACCGTTGTCGGTGGCCATCCAAATGTTCTTGTCGTCCACTCCGGAAAGCCAGGTACGAGTTGCCACGGCGCGATAGTCCACCGGCATTTCCGTCCAGCCCTGGGCCCCGAAATCCTTGCTGGTGAGCACTTGCACTTTTCCGGGAATCACGTTCCGCAGCTTACCCTGCGAGAGCGTCCCGGCCAGATACGCGGTGCCATCGGGAGTGAGCCAGATATCCGTGACGCTGAACTTGCTGTCCTTGTATACGGTCTCGCTCTTATTGGTTTTCCACTCCAGTTTGTAGGCTTCGCTGGGATAACGGAACATTTGGGAATACTCGACCAACCCCAGGCCGAGGCCGCTTTTGGCGAAGCGGACGCGAGTGCTTTCGCCGAACAGGGAAGCCGAGTTGGAATGCCAGCTCTTGCCGCCATCGTGCGTCACCAGGGAGTAATTCAAATGCGGAGTATCGCGCTGATCCAGCGTCGCCTGTGGATCCAGCCACCCGGGCCGATCGGGGCCCCAGAGGCGCGGCGGCAGGTTGAAGCCGGTAATGATGCCGTCCAGAGGAGTGGCGAAAGCGATCCAGTTGTAGGCGCTATAGAGGGGGTTGCCGGGCGGTTCGGCCGCGGCCGCCAGTTTGGTCCATACATGGCCGCCATCGGTGGTCTCCACCACGGTCTTCTTGCCGCCAATACCCCATCCGCGCTTTTCGTCCAGAAAGCACACACGGGCCACATCGTTAGGCAGTTTCGGCAGCTTGACCCAATTCCTGCCAGCCTCGGTAGTCTGCCAGAGGCCCTTGGTAGTGACCATCCATCCCAGCGATTCGTTCAGGAAGAAGAGCGAGATGGGCGGTTCCTTAAGCGGTATCACCTGCCATTGGGCGCCGCCATCGTTGGTCACCACGCTGGTGGGGTCTTCGCGCCGCCCTTCGACGATGGAGCCGACCGCGATGCCGCGCTTTTCGGAGAGGAACATCAGATCCGTGATGTTCAAGCTGGTCTTGGCTTTGTCGTAAAAGTATTGGACTTGCCAACGCTGGGCCCGCAGCGGCAACGCCGGAATAAGAGTGGCTGCCAGAATCGCAGTTGCGCAAACGTGGCGGGCGAATATCGATCGCACGGTTATTGTTTCATCTGCACTGGTCCCGACGAAAGAACCAGCTCCACATGATTGGCTGACTCGAGAGCCGCGGCAGTCATACGGGCGAGCACCAGCACACAGCCGATCTGTTCTCCAACGGTGTTCAGGACTTCCATTTCGCTGCCGGTATGCTGATGCGGCAGCCGATGTTGCACGTTGATTACGCCGATCACCCGGTTCCGTGCGATGAGCGGCGCCGAGAGGAATGCTTCAAAGCTGTCCTCGGGGAGTTCACCGAAATTCTTGAATCTCGGGTCCTTGTACGCCTCGCGTGAGATGGCCAGCAGACGGCGCTCGCGAGCTACCCATCCGGTGAGACCCTCGTTCCAGCGGAGTTTGATCTTGCCAATGGTGGATGGATGTGGTGTATTGGACGCGCACAGCACCAATTCCTCACCATCCAGAAGGTAAAGCAGGCAGGAATCACACTGAGTGAACTCCACCACCAGGTCCACAACGCCCTTCAGGACGTCCTGCAGGCTGAGGTCCCGAACCATGAAGCGGCTGATTTTTTGGAACAACCGCAACTGTTGCTCCGTGCGTTCGAGACGCGCTTCGAGCTCTTTTGGCTTCGGCACGACTCTATTATAGCCGGGTCGGGAAAAGGACCCGATAGATCTTTCGAGCCCTCGCCGCGGGTTACTTTACCCCCAGCCAATCGCCTACAATCAGAAGAACGGACTCGGATAGATGCCTGATAGCCCTGCGGAAAGCGCGTCTGCTGCCTGGAAAGTACCTGAGTGCCCTTTCGCCATTGAATACGTTCCTCGGGTATTGGATGACATACGGCTGGCCGTGATGGATGCGTTCTTTTCTTTGCCGCGCGGCGGTGCGGAGATCGGCGGCATTCTGTTGGGCCGGCACGCAGAAGGACGCGTCACCGTTACCGAATATCTGGCGATGGATTGCGAGCATGCCACGGGTCCTTCCTTCGTGCTTTCCCATAGGGATGAGGCCAAGCTCGAGGAACTGCTGAAGGGAGTGCAAGCGAACCCGGTGGGCTTCCAACCTGTGGGGTGGTACCACTCTCATACACGCAGCGAGGTCTTTCTTTCCGAGGCGGACCGGGAAATTCACAAGCGCTACTTTCCCGAGCCGTGGCAGGTGGCCCTGGTGCTCAAACCCCACACCTTCCAGCCCATGCGGTGCGGCTTCTTTTTCTGCGAGCCGGACGGCTCCATGCATGCGGCCGCCAGCTACCAGGAGTTCACTCTGGAGGCGATGCCGCTGCGGCCGGTACCCACCGGCGTGGTGCCGCCGATGACGGCCCATGCTTCGCCCATACTGCACCGCGAACCCGACGGCACCCGGGCGGCGATCAACGTGACTCCGCAGGCTGTGGCAGTTCCGGCCCATCCGCCAGTAGCGCCGGTTCCGGCAGTTCCGGCTGCAACGGGTCAGGCGGCCGCTGTACCGGCACCGCCAGTTCCTGAGACCGTGTTGGCGCCGGTGGATCCTCCCAAGTTCGCCACGGCGGCGCAGGAAGACCGGTCGTGGCTGTGGCTGCAGGTTCTCATGTCGTTGGGAATAGGACTCGTGGTAGCGGGCGTAGGATTCCAGACGCGGGAGTTGTGGCTGCCGATGCTGCGGGGAGAAGCAAAACCAGCGGCCATCCTTGTCGCCGCACCTGCCCCCGTGCCGGTTCTGGCCTTGAGCACCACCGATACCGATGGCCAGTTGCAGATTCGCTGGGACGGCTCCTCCGCCGCCGTCCAGCAGGGCACCGGGGCAGTCTTGACCATCAACGATGGATCGACCGCCCCCAAGGAGATTCGCCTGGACCAGGAACACCTGAGAAGCGGCAGTTTGACCTACAGCCGGGAGAGCGAACAGGTAGACATCAAACTGGTGGTGAGCGAGCCCAACGGCCAGCCCACGCAGGCGGTGACCGGCTTCGTGGGCAAGATGCCTTCGAAACCCGCGGCGCCGGCCCCCGGCGACACGCCAGCGCGGAAATCGGCCCAGGCGGAAATCGCCAGACTGAAAAGCGATCTCGACGCGCAGGTGCACAAAGTGGAGAAGCTGATGGCCGGCCAGAGCCTGCTTGTGTCGCAAAGCGCCAAGGCAAAGACCGAGTTGGCGGCGGCCAACGATCGCCTCGCGAACCTGCAAAACAGCCTGAGCGAAGCCCAAGCCAAAGCGGCCGAGGCCGCCAAACTGCGCAAGGATCTGGCCGCGGCCAATGATCGCAATAAGAAGTTGTCGAAAAGTCTGACCGACGCCCAAAACGAGCTCAAGCGGCAGCAGCGCAAACGGCTGGGCACTCAGGATCCGGGCAAATAGGGTAACGCCGGCAGTCTTGCCGCCGGTATTGGGCTATCCCCAGAGTTCGTTGACGGGGGCGTATTGCACCGGGTCGGTGGTCGGCACGTAGCTGAAGCCGCGGCCGAGTGGATCGTCGTGCCGGACGGTGGTCCAGTCGATGCCCATGGCGGAATAGATGGTAGCTTCGATATCTTCCGGGTATACGTAGCGATTTTGCGACCAGCCAAAACTGGCCGTATCGGAGCCGGAAGCATTCGTGGCGCCCAGGATGCTTCCGCCTTTGACGCCGCCTCCGGCGAAGAAGGCAAATTGCTGCGGCCAGTGATCGCGGCCGGCAGCGGCGGTCAACGGGCCCACAGTGCGACCGAATTCGCCCACCATCACCACCAGCGTGCTGCTCAAGAGTCCGTTCGCCTGAAGGTCGCCCAGCAGCGCCGAAACGGCATTGTCCAGAATCGCGCCCTTGTTGTTGGCACTGGCCGGGTTGAGGTTGGTCCCCGTGTAGATGTTGACGTGCATGTCCCAGCCATCATTGCTGGTGATCTGGATGAAGCGGGTCCCCTGATCGGCCTTCAATACCTGCGACGCCACCAGGCAGGCATTGCCAGTGGCGGTGCTGCCGTAGCGCGCGCTATCCGCGGCTGTGTACCCGAACGCCTGGTTGACCACCGAGTTGTACATCATGCGATTGGCGGCGCTGTAGAAATCGTTGTAATCGCTCATGGGCGTGCCATACGGACTGTTGGTGCGCAGCGGACCGTCCAGTGTATCCAACAGGGTCAACCTGCCCTCGAAGCGAGCCTGTCCATCCGGGTTCGTCGTATTGGCGACACCAGTGGTGGCGGGAATTACCTTGAACGGGGCGTAGGTCGCCGGGAAGTATCCCTGCGTCACGCCGCCTGGTGAATTCAGGGCCAGGAAGGTGGGAAAGATCGAGTTCAAGGTTTGCTTTTCGATGGCCACCACACTGCCGATGTTGGGCGCAATATTGCCCAACGCCGCCGCGGGATTGCGGCCGATCTGCGCCCAGGTCTGACCCAGCGAATGCACCAGTGCATGCGCCTGCATGGAGCGCACGATAGCGAACTGGTCGGTCATCTTTCCCAGTTTCGGCAACAGGCCGGTGGGCCACAGGACGCCGTTCACCGTTTCCGGCGCGAAGCTGGTGGGCGTGGCGCCCGGGACCACTTTTAGATCGAACGTATCGGTGTGGCTGGG
>OKRF01000208.1:10257-17261 GCA_900290315.1 Candidatus Sulfopaludibacter sp. SbA3
AGCGTGGCGCCCGGGACCACTTTTAGATCGAACGTATCGGTGTGGCTGGGAGCTCCGGCCAGCAGGATGAAGATCACGTTCTTGGCGGTGTTCTTGGTGACCATCCCGGAGCTCGTGACATTGGCGGCCTTAGCATACCGCTGGGTCAGGAACGACCCGGTAACTCCGGCGCCGGCCAACTGGAAGAACTGCCGGCGAGTCCAGTGGGGCCGGTTGAAGAACGTCTTGTTGTGATAGCCGTACTTCTTATACGCGCAATTGCATTTTTCCTGTTCGTTGCTCATGACGTCCTCCTCCGCTAGTAGTTGAATACGAAATCGACCTTGTTATAGAGCGACCACACCAAATCCTGTACGGCGCTGGTGCGATTGCTGGGATTTGGACAACTCATGCCCGTCCCGGCCGTAGGAGTGCCGAGTCCGCACAGCGCCTGTGACGTTTCTAAAGGAGTGGGATAGCGCGACAGGATGTTGAGGAACAGCGTGTTGACCAGATCGGTGTTGCCGAGACTGAGGTTCTTGACCAGCAGTTGGCTCGCCGTGTTGCCGGTAGTCGCCAGCCGCGATTCCACCATTGTGCTGTTCATCAGGTTCAGAGCCTGCAAAATGGAGCCATCCTGCTTGCGCGGCTGATCGTCCCGGTTGCCGCGCAGGAAGGTATCGAGAATCGCCGACGTGCCGCCATCGGGTGCGTTGATCACGTCCGGCAACTGCATCATGTAGGTGATGGGATTGTAGCCGGAGTTGGTGAATCCGTTCAGAGTGTAAGTGGGGAAAGTGCCGCTGGACTGCGTGATGGCGTCGGCCACCTCTTCAGCCCACAGCCGGCGGACAAACTTGCGCGCGAAATAGTTCTGATAGGCGGGACTCCAGTTGCCCGGATAGCGGCTGGAAAGCTGGTAAGTATTGGAATTCACGATCTCGCGCATCATCGATTTCACGTTGTAGCCGCTCTGAATGAAGTGGGTGGCCAACGCGTTCAGCAGTTTGGCGTTACTGGGCTGGAGCGTCCACGGCGCTGGCGGCGGATTGTTGGGATCCTGCCGCGCCGGATCGAATGTGTCGGGCGGATCCACGATGCCCTGGCCGAAGAAATACGCCCACAGGTAATTTACGGCGGCGCGGGCAAACTGGAAATCGCCCGTGACGTCGCGCGCCAAAGCGGCACGATAGTTCTCGCCGCTCTTCGGCGTATCGCCGTTAAAGATGTACTGCGGCGCCACGTAGTAGCAGGGCTGGCCGGCCTTGCATCCGGTGGGCGCCACGCGCGCCGGACGGTTGCCGGTGGTGGTGTTCAGCGCGTAGTCGGTAGTGTAACCCTTGGTGTTATCCTGCAGCGACCAATAGTAAACGTTAGTATTGGTCGTATCCGGATAGCCGCGGGCCATCTGTGTGTGCGATAGGTACGAGGAAAGCTGCCAGGCCTGGTAGCGCGTAGTGTTCGCTCCCCAGAGGCTGATGGAATCCAGGTGGCCGCGCCCGTTGTGGCACAGCAGGCAGTTCACGTGGGTGACGCCCAGAAAAGTGTCCGAGACGTTTGAGGTCATCTGGTCCGTGGTGTCCTGCACCGGACCGTTCGAGATCCAGCCACCCACCAGCCAGTTGGCTTCACCGGTCTGATATGTGTTGGTAGCGGTGACAGTCAGGAGTTCCGTGGCCATCTGGTTGTACGGTTTTGCATTGGCTAGCGAATCGTGTATGTACTGGTAGAAAGCGTTGCGTCCTGCGGCGAAGCGGTTCAGACCCGTGCTGGGAAAGGTGACGGTGTTCTTGAGCAAGTCGCCGTAGAACATGGTCCACTTGTCCACCCATTCCGGCGCGGCCAGCAATTGGTCGATCATTTTGGCGCGCTTCTGAGGATCGGTGCTGGCCACGAAGGTCAACACGGCCTGCGGGGTGGGAATGCGGCCAGTCAGGTCCAGCGTCACGCGGCGGATGAATTCCCAGTCTGTGGTAGCCGGCGCCGGGGTGATGCCCTGCGCCTGGAAATCGGCCCAGATGTAGGAATCGATGGAGCCGGTCGATTGCGATTGGTCGTAAGTATAGGTGGGGCTGCCCGGTGGAACGTAGCCCAACGCGTGGGTCACCTGCTCGGTGAGCGCGCTCAGAAAATGATCGTAACCGTTGGGGTTGCCCATGGCCCGCAACGCCAGCTTGACGTACTTTTCGCGCTCGGGTCCAAAATACGTACACTCACCGTGAGCGACCGGCAATTGGTCGGCTTCTACCGAAGTGCTTTGATCCTGGGCCCTGCCGGCCAGCAAACCTGAGGAGATCAAAACGGAAAAACCACCCACAACCGAGAGCCATCGAGGCCGATTCATTACACCCTCCGCAATAGCGCGTGTTAGCGCTAGTATGACATTCCTAACCCAACTTGTCTGGTTGAGTTCCACTTTTTTTTACGGACGTCGTACTATGAGTGAGAGAAATCGCAGGCTCCGGGGTTAATTTCGCTATGACGATACGGACGGGGGGCGGGTGGGCGCTCCTGGCAGGGCTGCTTGGTTTGGGACACCTGCCGGCGCAAACCCTTACAAATCAATCGCTAAACGGAAAGTTCTTCTTCCGCCAGATGTCCTTGGGCACGGATGGATCGGGCAATCTCACGGATCCCCGGAGCCTTCTCGGTACCATAACATTCGATGGTAGCGGCCACTTCAGTTTCACCGGCCAGCAGGTGACTGGCACGGGCGCACCCGCGCCGCAAACCGGGTCCGGCGCCTATTCGGTGGACTCGGCCGGCGACGTGGTGATGGACAGTCCATTACGCAGCGGGGACAAGGAGAATGCCCGCTTGGGTCAGGAGGCGCTGATCGGCTCCAGCACCGAATCCGCCGACAACACCTTCGATTTGTTCGTGGCGATTCCGGCGCCCACCGGTACCGGCGGCACGCTCTCGGGCTCCTATTGGACGGCCACCCTGGAGTTCCCCGGTGGCGCTTCCACCAACGCCCGGAACACCCTGTTCAACCTGACCACCGCACCTTCCGGGACGCTCGCCGCGATCACGGTGAACGGTCACGCCGCCAATTTGAGTAACGGCGCACTCTCCACCCAACAGGTGACGGGTGGCACCTATGTGATGAACGCCGATGGTTCGGGAACGGTGGCATTGGGCACTGCATCCACTTCCGTGCTGCTCAGCGGCTCGCGGACTATATATGTATCGGCCGACGGCAATGTGGTGATCGGTGGATCGCTCACTGCGGGGGCGCATGATTTCCTCATCGGCGTGAAGGCGATGACGGGCGTCAGCAACGCAACGTGGAACGTCAACAGTAGTGGCGCGAGTTTCTGGGCGGCAGGTCTGCGATACGATGCCGGCGATCAAGCTCCCGAGGTGAGCTTTGCCGGTTCCGTGGCGGCGGGTGGCACTGGCAACCTCACCTGGTCGAAACGGCTGAAATCTTTGAACCAGGGCAATCTCGACTTCACGACAGTCAACGGATACTCGTTGAACGCCGATGGCTCGGGCACGGTTCCATCGGCGCTGATGCAAGTGGCGCTGGGCGCGCAGGGAAACCTGTTCCTGCTTTCGAGCCTGGACTCCCGCGATCCCGGGGCCTTCGAAATCAATCTGGGTATCCGTATGTGGCCGGTGAGCGGCACCGGCATCTTTCTCAGTCCGCAGGGCGTGGTCAATGCGGCCAGCTTCGCGCCCGCCGGTAACCCCATCGCACCGGGTGAGTTCATCGCACTCTTCGGCACGGGGCTGGCCAAAAGTCTGCAGGTAGCCACTCCGCCTTATCCCACCAGCCTGAACGGGGTCAGCGTGCAAATCAACGGTAAGCCTTCGCCGATCTACTTTGTCAGCGCCGGCCAGATCAACTGCCTGGTGCCTTACGCAGCCACGGGAACCACCGCTACCATCACGGTAACGAACGGAAGCGCGCCGTCCAACACGGTGACTGTGCCTCTGGCGGCAACTGCGCCGGGGATGTTCTCCACCAATCAGGGCGGCACGGGAACGGGCGCGATTCGCCATGCCGATTTCAGCCTGGTGAACGCAGCCTCTCCAGCCGTTAGCGGCGAAACGGTGCTGATTTACCTCACGGGAATGGGCTCGGTAACTCCGTCAGTGGCAGACGGTGTAGGCGCCACGGTCCTCACGCAGACGGTTTCCCAACCCTTGGTTCTGGTGGGTGGCATGCCGGCGACGGTCTTATTCAGCGGGCTCGCTCCCGGGTTTCCCGGGGAGTACCAGATGAATGTCACCCTGCCGGCCTTTTCCCCCGGTCAGGGTACCCTGCCCCTCGCGATTTCGACCTCGAATGCCTTCCACGATCAGGTCGTGATTCCGGTGCAATAGGGGCGGCCGCTCACTTGGTGAGATGGAGCGACCGAGGCACATGCTTTTCGCTAAACTCCTATCTTTAGGAGACTGGCCACTTGCGAATCAAGAAAGCAGTCATCACGGCGGCGGGGCCCCATCAGCGCACATTGCCATTGCAGACGGTAATCGATCGCGACGGCGTGGAGAAGTCGATTCTCTGCATCCTGATTGAGCAGGCTCTCACGGCCCACACCGAAGAGGTCTGCATAGTGGTCTTTCCCGGCGACGAGCAGCGCTACCAGCAGGCGGCAGCAAGCCACGCGGGGTCGGTGCGCTGTGTGCCGCAGCCCGCGCCCTTGGGATACGGCAACGCCATCAACTGCGCGCGCGAATTCGTGGGCGCCGATCCCTTTCTCCACATGGTGGGCGACCATCTGTACGTCAACCCCTCGCGGCCTTCCGTGCAGCACCTGGTCGAACTGGCCGCCGCCGAATCGTGCTGCGTTTCCGGCGTCCAGCGGACGCGCGAGAGCCTGCTGCCGCGATTCGGTACGGTATCCGGCCGGCCCGTCGCGGGCAAGCCGGGCGTCTATCGCGTGGACACGGTGATCGAAAAGCCCACCCCCACGGAGGCGGAACAGCGCCTGATGGTTCCGGGCCTGCGCGCCGGGCAGTATCTCTGCTTCTTCGGCGTGCACGTGCTCACCCCCGAGGTGATGGAACTGCTGGGCCGCCTCACTTCGCTCTCCGGAGCCTTGGCTGAACTCGCGCGGCACGAGCAGTACCTGGCTCTCGAGGATGACGGCCGCCGCTACGATCTGGGCGCCCGCTACGGCCTGCTCATCGCCCAACTGGCGCTGGCCTTCCAGGGCCAGGACCGTGCGCTGGTGCTTTCCCAATTGGTGGAAATGCTGGCCGACCGGGAACTCGCGGGGATCGCACGGTGAGCCGGCTCACCGAAATCATCGACGCCGCCGAGCCCCAGCTTCGCAATCAGCCGCTGGACGCCGTCTGCCAGGCTGCCACCCTGGCGGAACTACTGGAAGAGTGCGAGGCCCTGGAGCGCTACCGGCGCGAGCAGCAGAGCCTCTACAAGCGGGTCCGCGCCCTCTTCTTCCTGTACGCCATCCATCGCTTCCACCTTCCCGCGCGAACCCCGGCGGGCACCCGCGCGCTGATACCCTACGACGGGTACGTCCATCTGCTCAAACGGCGCTTCGAAGAAGCCATCGCGCTCTTTCGTGCGGCATCGCGGGAGCAGCCGAGCGCCGAAGTCTCCAGTGCCCTGGCTGCCGGGTATCGCTCCCTGGGCTTCCAGACGCTGGCCGATCAGGTGCGCCTGAGTGTACGCAGTGTGCGCGGCAATCAGTGGATGTTCCGCACTGCGCATCCCCTGGATTATCCACTGCGCATCCGGCCGGAACTGCTGGCGTGCGACCCGGTGTTCCCCATTCTGCGCGAAGCCACGCCCGTCCGCATGGACCTCACGCACAGCGGATGGAGCGACATCTTCTTCCTGGGGATGGACTACCCCGAAGGCGCCCGCGTTTTGAACATCTCGGTCGACCTGGCAGTGTCGGGCGAGCCCATGCCGCCCGTTGAGGCCTACTTTCGCCTGATTGATCAGCCGGTGCTGCGCCTCACCAGCGTGGACCTGCAGGCTACCACCGACATCGCCACCTTCGCCGAAGTCTTCGATTTCGCGCGCGACTACCTGGGCCTGCTGAAAGCCGCCGTGATCGCCTCCGGCCTGATTCCTCCCGGCATGGAAACCTGCACCGAGCCGCTCGCCGAACTGCTGGCGCGCCTCACCGGGAAACGCGGCCTGGGCATCGAACTGGTCAGCAAAGTCAATGACATTCCCAAGGGCTCGCGCCTCGCCGTTTCCACCACTCTGCTGGCGTCCCTGATTGCCGCCTGCATGCGCGCCACCGGGCAAATTCACGCGCTGTCCGGCGGACTCGAAGAGCACGATAGGCGCCTGTTGGCGGCCCGCGCCATCCTGGGCGAATGGCTGGGCGGGTCCGGCGGCGGCTGGCAGGATTCCGGCGGCGTGTGGCCCGGGATCAAGCTCATCCACGGCGTACTGGCGCAGGATGGCGATCCTGAATTCGGCGTGAGCCGCGGCCGCCTGCTGCCCAATCATCAGATCTTCGGCCCGGCGCAGGTGACTCCCGAAACGCGCGAGAAGCTGCAGCAAAGCCTCGTGCTGGTGCACGGCGGCATGGCGCAGGACGTGGGTCCCATTCTGGAAANNAGTGGCAGGCCAGAGACCAGGCCATCGCCTTGCTCGATGAGGTGGTGTCTCACCTGCACGCGGGCGATATTCGCTCCGTCGGCGGCTGCACCGAGCGCAACTTCGACGGGCCCATCCAGACCATCATCCCCTGGGCCGGCAACCTCTACACCAGCACTCTGATTCAGCGAGTGCGCGACGCCATGGGGGAAAGCTTCTGGGGCTTCTGGATGTTGGGCGGCATGTCCGGCGGCGGCATGGGCTTTCTGTTCGACGCGGCCCGCCGCGATGAAGGCCGGCAGAAGCTACGCGGCATTCTGAGCGAAACCAAGCGGCAACTGGAAACCGCCGTGCCGTTCGCCATGGAACCCGTGGTTTACCGCTTCGCCATCAATGAGCGCGGCAGTCACGCCTCACTCCTGCGTGGTGAAGACTCCCTGATGCCGCCGCAGTATTATGCGTTGCAGGTGCCGCCGCTCGTCCGCACGGAATC
>OKRF01000140.1 GCA_900290315.1 Candidatus Sulfopaludibacter sp. SbA3
CGCCAGTCCGGCCGGATAGCGGAAAAAATCTGCTTGTGCTTCACCTGTCCCGCCATAACGGCGCGGGTTACGCCTGCGCGCTGAAAGGTTTCGACCAGCCTGGAAAGCTCGCCCAGCGACAACCACTCCACGGAAGCCGCGCCGTGCGACTCGATCTCAGGAGACGTCTCTTCCTTGATCGCGACCACGACAACCTCGTATCCCGCCGCCCGCGCCGCATCCAGCACGAGGAACGGAAACTTGCCGTTGCCGGCGATCAGTCCGATGCGCATAGCAGTGGTCAGTGTCCAGTGGTCAGTGGTCAGTGGTTTTGCTGGCCACTGATCACTGACCACTGGCCACTCATTTAATCACTCCCCGCTCCGACCCCTCGATGAACCGGATCAGCAGGTCCACATCTTCGCCGCGGTCGGGCTCCGCCTTCAGCTTTTCCAGCGCCTGCGAAGTATTCATCTTCGACGCCAGCAGAGTCTTGTAGGCATGGTGAATCTTGCGGATGCGCTCCTTGGAAAAGCCGCGGCGCTCCAGGCCAACTTTATTCATCCCATACGCATGCGTGTCGCGCGCAGCGGAAGTCATGGAAAACGGCAAGACATCTTGCGTGATGGTGGTGCCGCCGCCGACGTAGGAGTGCGCGCCGATGCGCACGAACTGATGCACCGGGCACAGCGCGCCCACCACGGCCCATTCTTCCACGGTCACATGCCCGCCCAGCGTCGCCCCATTCACCAGCATGCAATGGTCGCCAATCACGCTGTCGTGTCCGATGTGCGCGTAGGCCATGATCAGCACGTGGCTGCCAACTCTGGTGACCCCGCCGCCTTTCACCGTGCCGCGGCTGATGGTTACGCACTCGCGAATCTCGTTGTGGTCGCCGATCTCCAGCCGCGTCGGCTCGCCTCGGTAAGAAACGTCCTGCGGCGCCATGCCGATGGCGCAGAAGGGGAAGAAGCCGTTGTCAGCGCCGATCTTCGTTGGCCCTTCGATGGCCACATGCGACACCAGATGGCAGCCCTCCCCGAGTTCGACCTCAGGACCAATCACGCAGTATGGGCCCACCTTGCACGAAGCGGGAACCTTGGCTCGCGGATCAATGATCGCCGTAGGATGGATCGCCGTAGGATGGATCGCCGTAGGATGGACATTCATGGATGGAGTCATTGCATCATCGGGAGATAGCCCCGTCGCGCCTGCTGCCGGACTCTGGTTCATTCCGCAGCCGCGCCGTCGTCATTGCCCTCAGGGCCGTTGCCGCGCCCACGCGAGCTGTCGATGAGCTGGCACGATACCGTGGCCTCGGCCACGCGCTTGCCCGCAACATACGCCACACCCTGCATTTTCGCTGCGATCATCCGCGGGCTGGAGCGCCAGGTCTTCACTTCCACTTCGATCCTAAGTTGGTCGCCCGGGCTCACCGGACGGCGGAATTTGGCACGCTCAATGCCGGTGAACACCATCACTTTGTCCGTCCGGTCTTCGACTTCCGTCAGCAGCAACGTGCCGCCTGCTTGCGCGATCGCTTCCACGATCAGCACACCCGGCATGATGGGCAATCCCGGAAAATGGCCGTTGAAAAAGGGTTCGTTGATGGTGACGTTCTTGATCGCCACAATGCTTTCTTTGCGCTTCAATTCCAGCACTCGGTCGATCAGCAGCAAAGGATAGCGGTGTGGCAGGATTTTCAGGATCTCGTGGATGTCCAGCGCCGTCTTGGCAGCGGCCGCGTCGGTCACGGGTTGAGTGCTCTCAATCATAGTTCGTCTGGATCGGTGTTCGTGCGAATCAGTTCGCCTCGATCAGCGTGAAGATTATACTGTACCCCGTTGCATTCACGGCTCGGCGGCAACATAGGCAGTATCGCAGTTTGCGAGATGCTCGTGTGGGGACAGCCGCCCTCGCCTGCCCTGAGCCAGCCGAAGGGGCTGTCCGGTCGAGCGAAGCTCGACGGCAAACTGAGACACCACCCAACCATAACCAGCGAGAGGGAATTGTGCCCGGCAAGAAAACAGAAGAATCAGCAGTAGCCCCGCATCCCGCGTGGCGCGATCGTCTGCGCTACTTCTCTGAGCATCAGGACCAGATGGTCGATACGGTTCGCGAACTCGCGGAGATCGAATCCCCCAGCGACAACAAGGCAGCGGTCGACCGCATAGCCGTCTTCCTCGCCTCCAGGTTTCAAGCGCTTGGGGGATGCACTCAACTCCATCGCAGCAAAGATTTCGGCGACAGCTTGCAGATCGACTTCCCCGGGCCCACTCCCGCCGAATCAAGGCATCGCAAGCCGATTCTCTTGCTTGGGCATTACGACACGGTTTACCCGCTAGGTACGCTGGCCGCCATGCCCTGCAAAATCGAGAACGGAAGATTGCATGGGCCCGGCGTTCTCGACATGAAGTCAGGCATCGCGCTCATGCTCCACGCCATTGAAGCTCTGCAAGCCTGGCACGGCGGGCTCCCGCGGCCAGTCACCGTTTTTCTTGTTTCTGACGAAGAAGTGGGTAGCTATTCTTCGCGCAAGATCACCGAGTCGTTGGCGAAAGCGTCCGCCGGAGTGCTGGTGCTGGAACCTGCCGCTGGACTTCGTGGCGCCGTCAAGACCGCGCGCAAGGGCGTGGGCGAGTACATGCTGCGCGTCAGAGGCGTCGCGGCGCATGCTGGGCTCGATCCCGGAAAAGGGCACAGCGCCATTCTGGAGCTCGCGCGCCAGATCGCCGTAATCGCGAAGCTGAATAATCTGCGGCAGGGTTTGAGCGTGAATACGGGCGTGATTGCCGGCGGAACGCGTACCAACGTAGTTGCAGCCGAGGCATCTGCGGACATCGATGTGCGCATCCAGCGTGCAAAACAGGCCTCCGGCATTGACCGCAAACTGCGCTCCCTCAAACCATTCGACCAGCATTGCAAAATCGAAATCACGGGGTGTATCAACCGCCTCCCGATGGAGCGCACGGCTGTACAAAAAAGCTCGCGGGATCGCCAGCCAGATTGGATGGTCGCTCGACGAAGCCGCCGTGGGCGGCGGCTCCGATGGAAACTTCACTGCTGGTATGGGTATCCCTACGCTCGACGGCATGGGCGGCGTCGGCGAGGGCGCGCACGCCGTGCACGAATTCATTGTTATCTCCGAACTACCGCGCCGGGCGCTGCTTTTGGCGGGAATGATCGAAAGCGTCTGATCCCAGGAAATCCCATGCTCAAGTTTATGGTGGTCCTTTAC
>OKRF01000072.1 GCA_900290315.1 Candidatus Sulfopaludibacter sp. SbA3
GGCGTGCTGGCGCATAGAAATAATCATTTCTGTGGTCTCCCCTCAAATAAAAAACCCACCCTTGCGAGTGGGTTGGTGAACAAAAACTTCGCTTGGGATGCTGTTCGCGCCAGCGCCACTCTACCGGATCTGGCAAAAATACCAGAACCGGCCGCTAAACGAGTTGACGTAGCTGAACCGCATCAAAGTATTACTATACACCGCAGCGCGTGCTAAATACAACCGGGAACCCTGTTAAATATGGACAGATGGACACCACTTGCGATAGGTGTCCGATTCACGGCATGGCGACTTCTTTGATGGCTGAGCGCGGCCCCTCGTGTCCCGCCTGATCTACCGCGGAGACCGTGTAGCGGTAGGTCTTGCCGTGCTCCACAGCGTGGTCGGAATAAGTGGGAATGGCATTCACATCGGCGATTTTTTCGAAGTCTCCCGCGCCGGACGCGCGATAGATGCGGTAGCCTGCCACGTCTCCCGACGAAGCTTCCCAGGTGAGTTCGATCGTGCTCGGCGCGGGCACTGCGAGCAGGCCGGTGGGAGCCGATGGAGGCGGCACTTCCGCGGTGATCTTGACTTCCGTGAGTTCGCTCTCGGCTTCCCGGGCGTTGCTCAGCGGCACAACCGATTGCACGAGGTAGCTGTAGGCCGTCCCTGGAGTGGCCAGCGCATCCGTCCACTCGTGCGCGGTCACATCCGGCGCTACGATCGCGTACGACGCATCGTCGCCCGCTTTGCGAAGCACGCGGAAATGGCCGCCACTGGCTCGCCAGGAGAGCCGTATGCCGGCGGGCGTGGAGGCGGCCCGCAGGTCCTGCGGCTGATCCGGGGCGGCCACCACCGGCAGAATGACATAGTTCGACCAACTCGATTCCTTGCCATTGGTGCCAGCCACGCGCGCCGCAATCACTACTTCCTTGCCGGCCCATTCGGTTGCGGGTATCTCGTAGTTGGCGAAGCCGCCAGCCAGGGCCGGCGCGGGCGCGGGCTTCGCGCCGGCCGCCCACGTGTCCACGGTGGCGTGTTCCGGCCAGACGCCCACCCGCAGATCCAGCGTCAGGGGATCTTTGATGGCGACATGCTCGGTGGTGAAGACCGGCACGGTGAAATGGGCGATGATGACGCCACCGCGTTGTTTCGCTGCCAGATCCGTCACTGCAGAGGGAATATTCGCGAGGGGCGCCATCGGACCCCCGATGTATCCGCATCCCGAACCAAGCAGAGCGGCCGCGAGGGCGGCGGGGAATAATCGATGTATCAATGCACTAGTTTAGCGTGCCGCCACCAGGACACAGGCCGCCAACTCCCTGCTGACGCGGACAGGCTCTGCGCGATTTGCCAGGCGGACGGAGAGGGAGCCGGTGGAGCGTCCCGGTTCTACCGTCAATGCCACCCCGGGCATCAGGCCGAGCCGCTCCAGGTCGCGAAGCGCGGCCGCGCTGCGGTCTGAAACGCTGCTGACGGTCGCGGCGGTGCGCAGCGGCCAGCGCCAGAGCGGTACTTCCTTGCGGAAAACACCAGTCTCGTGCTTCTGCGGTATCAGGTGCCCATGCGGGTCGATTCCCGGATCGCCCAGCACCGCGGCAACGCGATCTTCAAAGCGCTCGGAGATGAAATGCTCGAGCCGTTCGGCCTCCTCGTGCACCTCGTCCCAGGAGTACTTCAGAACGTCGTGCAGGAACAATTCC
Organism: Candidatus Sulfopaludibacter sp. SbA3; assembly: GCA_900290315.1. Lineage (GTDB taxonomy): Bacteria > Acidobacteriota > Terriglobia > Bryobacterales > Bryobacteraceae > Sulfopaludibacter. Next base: position 1,686 of record OKRF01000072.1, read on the forward strand.
AGCAGACGGTGGTGCCGGATGAGTTCCCACGCCCGCCGCTTGCCCGCCGCGCTGAGGCGGACTCCTCGATGCTTCTCATACAGCACCAGGGCCGGGCGTTGGGCCGCCAGTTTCTGCAGCATTCCCGTCACCGACGGAGTGCGCACTCCCAGCCGCTCCGCCAGGGCATTGGTGGCGACACGGGAGTCTTCCGCTCCACCCAGTTCGAGGATGGCCTTGAGGTAATCGTCGACGGATTCGGAGGTCAATTTAGATGGCACTAATTTGAATATACGGGAAAAGAGTATTTGCTGCCAACTGGCGTGATGTACAATATTAGGCATGCCTAATTTCTGGGTACGGGCCTTTTTACTCTCTCTCGCTTGCCTCGCCAGCCTGCATGCCCAGGGAGAGACCACCAGTGCCATTGTGGGTGCGGTGGCCGACCCCAGCGGCGGCGCCGTGCCGGGCGCGGAGGTGACCGTCTCCAGCGCCGAAACGGGATGGAAGCGCACCGCCCGCACCGACGCGGCGGGACGGTTCAGTTTCCCGCAATTGAAGCCCGGCTCGTACTCCGTCAAGGTGGAGGCCGCGGGATTCAATCCGCAGACCGCAGATCAGGTCGCCGCCGGCCTGGGACAAAAGCAGACCGTGAATTTCACTATGCAACTCGCCACGGCCACTGGAGCAGTTACCGTGACCGGAGAAGCTCCGCTGGTCAATCCCGATAATCCAAACACCTCGACAACGCTCAATGCACGGCGGCTGGAGGATCTTCCCAATCCCGGCGGGGACATGACGTATCCCTTGCAGTTTGCCGCCGGCGCTTTGATCAACACGGCCGGCAGCGGCAACGATTTCGTCGGCGGCACCAACGGATACGGCAACGTGCAGTTCAACGGGTTGCCGTCGCTCTCGAACGGCTACATCGTGGATGGCCTGGAGACCAACGATCCCCTCACCAACCTCAACAGCGGCCTCTCGACGAACCTGGTGCTGGGCCTCAATTCCATTGCGGAGGTCACCGTCAACACGCTCTCCTACACAGTCGATCAAGGCCGTTATGGCGCGTCGCAAGTCAACTACGTGACCAAATCCGGGACCAATCACTTCCATGGCAACCTGTACGAGTTGTGGAATGGCTCCCGCTTGAACGCGGCGAACTTCTTCACCAATGCCACGCCCGGGAACCATCAGCCGCGATCCACGTTGAACCACTTTGGCGGCAGCCTGGGAGGACCCATCGTGCGCGACAAACTGTTCTTCTTCTTCGACAGCGAATGGGTGCGGCTGGCCCTGCCGATTGTCTCGCCAGCGACGGTGCCGACGCCCGCATTCCAGCGGTATGTTTTGCAGCAACTGCCCCTGGGCGGCACCGATGCGGTCACCGGCTCCGTGTATCGACCCGCACCGCAGGTGGTGCCGTTCTACCAGCGCATGTTCTCTCTGTATGGAAACACGGCGGGGAGCCCCCTGGCGATTCTGGGTTGCCCATTCAACGGCGATGGGACGAGCGCGGCTGGTGTGCCCCCCAACGGCAATGGATGCGCCAATCGCCAGAGCATCTCGCACTCCAGTGACGATCACGAACAAGTGCAGACACTCCGCGTGGATTACAACATCGACGAGACCAACACTACCTGGTACCGCTTCCAATACGATGACGGATTGCAGGCCGCCTATACCGATGCCATCAACCCGGCATTCAATGCCATTTCCCCGCAGCCTCTGTATTCCTTCGCTGCCGGGTACACGCACGTGTTTTCTCACCGCCTGGTGAACTACTTCAACCCGGCATTCTCGTGGTACGAAAGCCTGTTCGGGCCCAGCGACCTGCAGAAGACGCTGCAGGCATTCCCCATCGTGCTGCAGGGGAGCGGCGCCAATGCTCCTTTCACCACCCTCGGGGGCATGGACAATACCTGGGTGCAAGGACGACGCGCGGCGCGCTTCTTCCTCAACGACAACCTGGCCTGGAGCAACGGAGCGCACGAACTGCGCTTCGGAACCAACACCAGGGTCCTGAGACTGAACGACTACAATTTCGGTGAAGGCACCGTGCCGCTGGTCAACTATACAACCCTGCCGCAGTTCATTTATGGCGTGGCGTCAACCGCATCGAAGACATTCCCGCTGGCCAATTCGCAGCCGTACAACTTTCTGAATGTGGATCTCTATGCGCAGGACACCTGGAAAGTCACCTCGACATTCACGTGGACGTTCGGAATCCGCGCCACAGACAATTCTAATCCGCTGAATCCGCACAGCGCCGTGGCGCGGCTGGCTGGATCCTTTGGCGCCATCTCTCACGATGCTGGCCAGCCGCTGGATGCCGCCATCCGCACCGGCCTGGGAAACGTCTTCGACGCGACGCCCCTGGCGATTCTTCAGCCCCGGACCGCCATCGCGTGGCAGTTCGCGCCGCGGACCGTGCTGCGCGCCGGTTTCGGCCTGTTCAGCGACCTGCTGCCTGGCAGCGTGGCCGACCTGGTTGGCGTGAATCCTCCGTATTCCACTACGTTTCAGGGCGGACTGCTGGGGACGGTGGGCGGAACAGCCATCGCGCCGGGAGTGCCCGGCAGCGCCATCGATGCCACCATCGCCGCGAATCAGGCATTTCAGGCGGGCTTTGGCACCGGCCAACTCTCCTGCGCCTCGCCGCTCTCTCATCCCGGCGCCTGTCTGCAGCCGGTTAACATCACGGCGGTCCCGGACGGAAAGCTGCGCGCGCCCTACTTCATGGAGTGGAGCATCGGACTGGAGCGCCAGTTCGCCAGCACTATCAATTTGCGGGCCCAGTACGTAGGCACGCGAGCCGTCAATCAGCCGTACACAACACAGGTGAATGGATACCAGACCGTTTGTCCGGGATGCTTCGCTCCGTTCCCCTACGGCCAACCCGCGGACGCCCGCTTCGGCGCCGTCACGCAGCTCAGCACCGGGGCGAACAGTCACTACGGAGGACTGCAACTCACCGTGGAGAAGAGGCTCGCGCATGGACTTCAGGTCCAGGCTAATTACACCTGGAGCCACTGCATGGACACGGTTTCGAACGGCGGCTTCCTGCCGTTCTCCGCGGGCGGCATCACTTCGCCGATTCCCGGCAACCTGCAGCGCGATCGCGGTCCCTGCGATTACGATGTGCGCCACAACTTGACCGCCAGCTACGTCTACGAACTGCCCATCCGGATCCGCGGACGCATTCCGGGTTATGTGCTGAACGGATGGCAGGTCTCGGGTTCCGCATTCTGGCACAGCGGCGTTCCCTTTTCGGTGATGAGCGCCCCGTATTCGGCAAACGGGAATGGCATTGTGAACGGCAGCGGTCCGCAGTTCGCTACCGTTGTTTCGGGCGTACATCCTTATCGGCACGATCCCATTGCAGGAGTGACTCAGCCGGGCACGGTGCAGTGGTTGAATCCCGATGCCTTCGTTTCCACGGTGGATCCCAGCACGGGCGCTTGTATGGGCGGCGATAACCCCGGGGGTTGCCAGTTTGGAAACCTAGGGCGCAACGCCCTGCGCGGTCCCGATTTCGTATGGAGCGATCTGTACTTCACCAAGTGGTTCGCCTTGAATGAGCGAGTGAAGCTGCGCATGGATGGCCAGTTATTCAACCTGTTCAACCACCCGAATTTCGGCCTTCCCGTGCTGGGATACGCCGGAATTCCGGGCAAGCCTGCGACCCAGACAGGTTTTGGCGCGCTCACTTATACCACCGCGCCACCCACCGGGCTGCTCGGGGTCGGACTGGGCGGCGATAGCTCGCCGCGCATGATTGCCTTTCAAGCGCGGCTGGAATTCTGATTGGTTGGTGGCATCGGGCCGCCGCCGGCCGGCCACCCGCATGGAAGTCCGACCCTCCCTACTGCAGCACCAACGCGCTTCCCGCCGAGCAATATGCCTGCCCGCCCGTGCTGGCGCAAATCGTGAGCGTAGTGGTACCAGCGGCACCGCCCGGGACTGCCACGTTGACCTGCTGGACACCGGTGAGGCCCCGAGCGGAGGCCGCATACAGCGGGGTCAGATTCGCCTGGCTGCCGATCTGCACCGTCACCGTGGCGCCGCCCGGAATGCCGGTTGCGAAGATTTGCAGAATGTCTCCCGATTTTGCGGCCTGTCCCGGACCATTTACGCTGTAGTCCTGATTCAGGATGCCGTTGGCAAATACCGAGGGCCATGCCGGGGAGAGCGCCACCTGCACGGCTGTGCTGCTGGTCCCATCCACCGTCACCACCATGCTGCTGGTGGTCTTAGCCGGACTCAAGCTGGCGGGCACCTGCAGGTTGATTTGCGTGGCGCCAGTGTAGAGCAAAGGGGCGGCCAGACCATCGAAAGTAACGGACACATTCGTGCCGGCGAACCCCGTTCCCTTCACCGTGCCGAGTGAACCGGCGACTAGGGGAGTAACTGCCAGCGTCGCGGCGTTCAACACCGAGGTCACCGTCACTGTGGGGCCGGCTGGCGGGGGTGGGGTAATCGGTGGAGGAGGCGGAGGCACTGCAATCACGGTGAGAGTCAGCGGAATCGTGGCGCTGCCGGCGGACCCCGCATCCACCACAATGTTCGCGGTGTAAGTGCCGGGCTGCAGATTCGTGGTAATGGCCGTCACCTCCACACTGTTGGGATTGTCCCAGAGTTTCAACCATCCCGTGCCGCCGCTCTGGTAGTTGATGGTGATGTTGTACGCCATCACTCCGCCGCCCGCATTCTTGATGGGAGCGTAGCCCGGACCGCTGATCATCGGTCCGCCGCCGGCATACGCCTGGATTTGCATGGGCGACGTGCTGACGGCCAGTTTGGGAAAGTAGCTTGCGCCGCAATCGCCCACGATGGTGCAGTCGGAGGTAGGCGTGAAATGGGCGAAGCGCGGCACCGGCGCCGTCTGCGATGCGGCGAAGACGGTGGAAACGGGCGCCAGCGTGACGGTCTCCTGCGCGGTGGCCGCGGCCGTGATGCTCGAGATCCCGATGAAGAGGGGAAATTGCACGCTCTCCGTGGCGACGGCGCTGGCATCGATCACTTCGTATACTGCGTAACCGGCGCCGTTATTGAGGCTCACGGGACTTGCGGAATTGAGTGACACAGGCGGCGCTCCGGACGGCAAGACCATGACTTGTCCGCCCGCGCCGGTGCTGTCGGCGCCCGGCACGCGCCCAAGCAGCAGGGTGCCGCTACCCGGCAGATACTTGCCCACCGCGGGAGTGCCGCCCAAATCGCCGGCAATGCTGGGAACCGCCGCATCAGAGCCAGCGACGAAGTCTGGAAGGTACAACTGGGTCTGCGTGGGGAAGCCGGAGTAGGTGACCAGAAAGCGCGTACCGCTATCGTCGCTGCCGGTACGCGGCAGAAATGCGGCGCCGAAACCTTCTGTCAGGCGGGTGGAGACATACGCCGTCCCCGCGTCGAACAGGTTGCTCACCGTGACGCTGTCAGGCAGCGGGGAGCCCACGCAGGTGATGCCCGTCTGGTAGAGCGTGGTGAATAGGGCCAGTTGCGGATAAGCGACCACCACCTGCGAACGGTCCACCGGAATGCTGAATGAAAGCGACGCGGTGACCGGCTGCGCCAGCGTCGTGCCGGCCATGAACGCGGCGCCCCGGATGCCGGAAATCTTCAAATTGATCGCCCCGCTGGGCGGGACCGTGAGGTTGATGCCGTTGAAGGCGATGCCGGTGGATACCTGACCGGGAATCGCGGTGGGTGCATATCCGCTGCCGTAGTCGGCGGAGAGAATGGCGTCCGCTGCCTGGTTGTTGGAGCTGACCCGATTGGTGATCGCGATCGGCAGAAATACGGTGAGAGTGCCCGTCAACGATGCCCCGGCGGTGAATCCGGAGCATTGCAGAATGATGTCTCCCATCCGTTCGGTCAGTCCCTCGGCGCGAACCTGGGCCGGCACGGCGGACACCGTGCAGCGGGCAGGAGCGGGCGAGGTTTGAGCGTAAGTATATAGGATTGATGTGAAAATGAGGACCAGCAGGCGGAATGCAGGCGGCCTAATAGTCCGAATAAGCGATACCATCAGTACCTATCTTATCCGAATTACTCTTCACGTCGAAGATCCCGGGCTCGGCCTGGTTGACGCTCTGGCTGGCTTCCTCCATGATGATCCGCCACTGGTTGTTCCCGGTCATCGGATCCATTGGAAGAGCACGGAGATACCCGTCCGTCACCAGGTCTTGGAGCGACTGGGGCGCCTTCTCTTTGTCGTAGGTGTAGTTGTCGATGCACTGACGCAAAGTGTTCAAATTGTTATGCAAAACACTTTCCTTGGCGCGGAGGATCGATTTCTGATAGATCGGGATCGCCATCGTGATGAGGATCACGATGATGGTGATCACCACCATCAGTTCGACAAAGGTAAAACCCCGGCGGCGGCGCTGCTTAGTACTCGGAATAGGGATTTCCAGCGGCGTCCTTTTCAGTAGTCTTGGTGTACACATTAAACACATCCTGGCCTCCCCAAGAGGTCGATTTGGGATCGTCCTGGTCGCTCCTCATGCCCCACTCCGTGGTCCCCGTAAAAGGGTCCCTGGGAATCTTGCGCAGGAACTTCACCTTCTTTCCATCCGGGGTATTCAACTTCTGCCCCTCCACCAGGATTTCCAGGGTCTCCGGGTAGCAGTTGGTGCCCAGTTTGGGAGGGCCGAAGTATCCTGCGTCACAATAGTCCTTGTACTTGTCGATGGCGTCCTGCATCTCGCGCAGACAGTATCGCAACTCCCGCTCGCGCTCCGAGCGGATGCGCGCCCGCGCCAGGGGTACCGCCATGCCGCTCAAGATCAGCAGGATCGTGAACGCCACGATCAGCTCTATCAGCGTTAATCCGCGTTGGTTCTTTCTGCGCCGCATACTATCATTTTACGGTGATGCTCAACTGCGGACTGCCCGCGGCAGCCGGGGCTCCCTGCGAGTTGCGCACCACCATGTTGGGAATGTTGACCACTGTGGCGCCCCTGCCGATGGCCTGGAAATTCAGTGTGACCAGGGTGCCGGTGGGCCCACTGACTCCGGGATTGCCGGGCAGGCGATTGAGCTGAATGTTGGCCTGGCCGGTCTCATTCATGACGTTCTTCGTGAACACCGGTTGTTGACCGTCGGCGGAGAGGAAGCCGCCCACGTCCGCACCGATGAGCTGAACCACCTTGGGATCGAACAGGATCTGCATGGGTGCGGCAGTCACATCCTGGCCGCCATCGATCACCAGCGCTACGGGAACGGAGGATCCCACGGTGGTTTCCACAGTTGCCGGGTTGAAGCGCAACTTGCCGGCTGCAGCCGGTTGACCCGGCGGAGGCGCGGGAGCCGCCGGAGCCGAAGGACCACCTCCGGTCGGCGTAAGCACCATTCCCGGAGGCAGGGACGGGGCCGTCGCCGGAGGCAGGGGCCCAGTCTGCTGCGCGGCAACCGGCGGAACTGGAGCCGGTGGAGTCGCCTTTGGCGCTTCCGGCGGTGCTGGTGCCGCGGCTTCGGCGCCTCCCGAAGCGTTCGGCGAATCCCCTCCCAGCGGCATGGCCTCGGCTACGGCCGCGGGTATCGGCTTTGGCGCATGGTGCAACTGGATGACTGTGGCATTGCCCGTCGAGATGGCCCGCAAATTCTCCGCCGTGATTTCGGGATGGCGCAAAATGTGCGGAATGATGATGATCATCAAATCATCGCGGTTATGGTTCACACTGCTGCCGCTGAAGAGCTTGCCGAGGAAGGGAATCTTGGAAAGGCCCGGTATGCCGGTCACGGTGGTATCGTCCTCCTGGTTGATCAGGCCGCCCACCAGACCGACCTCGCCTTCCCTCATGCGCATGTCGTATGTCAGTTTTCTCTGCCCGATGATCGGTTCGTTGATGCCGCCAAGATTCACTTGGCCGGTGATGCTGGAGATTTCCAGCGTAATGTTCATGGATACTTCGTTGTTGTCGTGAACCCGCGCCAGCAGGTCCACGTTCACACCCACATCCAGATAAGTGAACTGGGTATTCACTAGCGGGTTGATGCCCACGCCGCCGATGCCGGGCTGGAAGCTGCCGCTGGCGGTGGGTTCACGCTCGCCGATCTTCAAAGTAGCCTTCTGGTTGTCCACCGCCCGCAATTGCGGCGCTTGCAGGACTTTCGTCCTGGCGTCGCTCATGGCCGCCTGCAGCAGTGCGCTGGGAAGCGTCGTCGCGAAATCGGCTGACGAAAGGTGTCCCAGGCTGGATAGCGGAACGAAGGTTCCCGATGTGCTGCTGCTCGATGTAGTAGTCGAGGAGTTTGTCGGAGTGGTGCCTGCTACGTTCGAGTTGTTGGCTGTGTTATTGGTGTTGTTGGTGGTGTTGTTGTTGTTCTGTACCTGGATGGAACTGCGCGGCGAGAAATTCACCGGCACATTGAGGCCGGTAGAGGCGATGGCCGCGGTCACCTGCCTGCTGAATGTCGAACTGGCTTCCATCACCAGAATATCCACCAGCACTTCCGACTTCGGCTTATCCAGATCGTGAATCAGCTTGGTGGCCAATTCCACCCGGTCGGCCTCCCCGCGTACCACCAGCGCGAACTGAGAATTGTACGGGAACACGCGGTTGATGTCAGCCGCCGTGCGCACCACGTTGACGATTTCCTGCAGTTCGGCCGGACTGGCCACGTTTTGCAGATAGAATACCTTGGTGACCTGCTCTTCGTAATCGCGACGCTTGTTGGCGTTATTGTTGGTGATGAAGATGGTGTTGGGTGATTGCGCCTTCCAGTAGGTGTTGGTCTGCATCGCCACGTTGTCCAGCGCCTGCTCCAGCGTGGTGTTGTCGAAATCCACGTTGAAGGTGTCCTTCTGCGGGGGCTGAAAATCCGGATCCCAGATCACGTTGATGAGTGCAACCTTGGCGATGGTCTCATAGAGGGTTTTGGTCTTCTGGCCAGCCATACGGAGGGTCAGCGGAGCCGGGTTGAGGGGACGCAGGTCCGGCACAGAAAGGATCCGGCCAATCCTTTCCAGTTCGTCCTTTTTCATCTGCTCCACCGGAGTCAGCGCGCGCTCCGCTGGGGGGGCTTCCTTGCCAGTCTCCTGCACCCGCTTGCGCTCGCGCGCGATCATGTCCTGAGTGAGGTTAAGCTCCTGAGCCGCAACCGCCGAACCGGGATCGATGGCATAGGCCTTCTGGAATTCCAGCAGCGCCTCGCCCAATTCGCCCTTGGCACGGGTTCTCAGACCGAGATCCAGATGCATTTGCGAGCCCTCGAAGCGCGCCTTCCGCACCGGCATCTGGTACACGATTTCCGCCGGATCTTCGCTCAGCGCTTTCTCATAGGCTTCCAGCGCCTGGTCCCATTCCTTTTTGCCTTCGTGGATTCTGCCCTCTGCCAGAAACTTGTCGCCCTTGCGGGTCTTGGCCTCCAGGGGAACTACTGGGGCGATCAGTGCGGCGGAAACGATAACCGCTATTAAACGATTGAAAAGGGACATGTTACTGCGCTTTTTCCTCGACTTCAGAGGCCCTATGTTAAGATGAATTGCAATCTCGCGGACTCGGATCATCTAAACTCATTGACGACGTTGGGGTTCCACCCGTTGATACCAAAAGTGACAGTCCCCTGAGCGGAGCAGAACATCGTGGCAGACCGGGACGCAGCGATCAAGATTCTCAGCGACAATCGGCAGGCCAGCCACAATTATTTTCTGCTGGAGCGGTTCGAGTGTGGGATGGTGCTTACGGGCACCGAAGTCAAGGCCGCCAAGGATGGCAAGGTGCAGCTCAAAGAGGCCTACGCCTCCGTCCTGAATAATGAGGCGTGGCTGGTCACCTGAATAATGAGGCGTGGCTGGTCAACGCGCACATCAGCCAGTACTCCCACGGCAACCGCGAGAACCATCCGCCCATCCGCAACCGCAAGCTGCTGCTGCACCGCCGCGAAATCGAAAAACTGCACGTGCAGACGCGCGAAAAGGGTCTGGCGCTGATTCCCACCAAGATGTATCTGAAGAACGGCCGGATCAAGTGCGAAATCGCCATCGCCAAAGGTAAGAAATTGCACGACAAACGGGAAGCTGAGCGCGCCCGCACCGCCGCCGACCAGGCGCGCGCCGAGATGCGGCGGCGGGCGTAGGACAGACGGTCGTTTTGTGTCGTCTGTCGCCGCCGGTTGCACTCGCCGGCCTCACCCAGTCGCTGGGCCGGTTCTTCGACCCTGTTTATAAGCCCGCGCGGCAGCGGGCAACGATAGGCATGAAAATGGGCGAGATTCTCGAGGGTGTTTAAGAATTGCTCACCTCCGCGGTGAGGCCGTTACCGGCTCCACGCTTTGGCGGCTCCTCCCGTCTGACTACTCAGGAGGTTCGCGAGCAATGCGCTTATTCGTTGGAGTCATGGCGGCGGCCGTGCTGCTGCCGCAATTGGCGGTTCATGCCCAAGACAGGAAGGGTCCCGCGACCTATCGAGTGGAATTCACCATTCGCGAAGGACGTGATGTCGCGGCCAAGGGCGGACGGCACTACACGCTGATGGCGGATGCAGACCGGAAAGCTGTTTTCAAAGTGGGAAATCGCGTGCCTGTGGCTTCGGGATCGTTCCAGCCGGGCGTCGGCGGTGTGGGAGTCAACCCGTTGGTCAACACACAGTACACCTACCTGGATGTCGGTGTGAATATCGAATGCGTGGTGAGCGAAATGAACGGTAGAACCGCCATGCACGGGGACCTCGATTTGAGCACCGTGATGCAGCCTGATGCTCCGCGGAGCGGCGCTAATCCACCCAATCCCACCGTCGTGCAGACCAGGTTACAGGTGGACACCGCCATCGAGCCTGGGAAGCCCACGGTGATCGGCGCGATTGACGATCCGGCGACCGCCCGGCAGTTTCAGATAGAGGCGTTGGTCACGCGGGTGAACTGATCCCTCTCGAACTATCTTCTAAAAAAGCGCGCGCATTGGCCGATAAGGGTGGATGAGGAATGAAGTATGGGTTCGATCTCAAATTCACTCAGCGGCTTGTCTTTCCTGACGCAGCCTGGAGGCCCGCTTTCCAATCTGCCGGCTCCGCTCTCCACGGCAGAGCTGCAATCGGCGCCGGCGCAAGACCTGGTCAGCCTGAGCATGTCGGCGATCCAGGAACAGAACGTGAATGAGCTGTTCGGCATTTCGCCGCCTGCCTCGGACACTCTGCCGGCGCTCCCGATCACCTCGCAGCAGACCGCCGACATACTTCCTGGCGTCTCGGCCGCCGATCTGACCAACGCCACTCCAGAGCAGCAGTCCGCCATCAACGACCAGGCGCTGCTTCTTCAACAGGTACAGGCCCTGTTCGGCTTGCCAACCTCGACCGCGGGCACGACCAACGTCCTCGCCTGAATGGCGCTGAGCCGCGAGTATCGCACCTGCTGCAGTTCTTTCTCCCCTGCGAAGACTCGCGCCTGGTAGCGCCGCCGATCTAGTCGGCGATTCTTTTGGTTGCGGCTCCCCTGCTGAGGATGACAACTGCCCCAAATTCTTTCGCTCCCGCGAAGATCTTCGCGCGCCTGGTAGCGCCGCCGATCTTGTCGGCGGTTCTTTTGGTTGCGGCGCCGCTGCCGTGTGGGACAGACGATCGTTTTGTGTCGTCTGTCAATTAGGGGGCGGCCCGCCCCGCAAAACGGGATGAAAAACCGGCGGTCTCGCCGCCGGTTGCACTCGCCGGCCGGCGACAAGATCGCCGGCGTTACCCAGTCGCTGGGCCACTTTTCGACCCTGTCTTCTTCCCGCTAGCGGACGGTGTTTACCTACCCGTTGCGCAGCAGCGACAGAACGGCCTGCGGCGCCGAGTTGGCCTGAGCCAGTGCCGCTGTTCCGGCCTGAACCAGAATCTGTGCTTTGGCCAGATTGGCCGCTTCGGCAGCCAGGTCGGCATCGCGGATGCGCGATTCCGCGGCTGCTTCGTTGGTGAGCTGGCTTTGCGCCAGGTTGATGGCGTAGTTGAAATTGTTCTCACCTTTACCTACCGCCGCCTGGGCAAACCCGAGGGCCTTGACTGCGCCGCTGAGTGCTGTGACGGCGTTCTCCGCGTTCTGCTGGCTGCCCACATCCGCCGTGGCTCCCAGGCCGTTCTGCGCCGAGGTGATCACCGCGCCGCCCTGCACTGTGGCTGCCGTGGGTCCGCTTCCCGTAGTGGTGTAGAGGCCTTGCACATTGCCGCCGCCGGCGGTGAGTAACCCAGCCGGAACGGCAGTCGTACCCAGGGACATAGTGAAGTTCCCCAGACTGCTGATGAAGCTGATACCATCCGCTCCGTTCTGCTGGTCCTTTACGGCAACGATCTTCTGCAGGGTCAAGTCATTGGACTGCAGTAACTCGGTGTTGATCGTGTTAAGCGCCTGGTCGATGTTACTCGCGTTGGCGCTGGAGAGGCTGAACGAGATGTTATGGTTGACGCCAGTCGCATCGGGAGCCGCGAGCGACACGGTTTGGCTGGAGTTGCCTACCGAAATACCCGTGAAGCCAAGGAATCCGCTGGTGGACGTGCCCGCCGCATCTATACTGGGCGCGTTGGCTCCGTTTTCGGCCGTAGCCGTGAGCGTGGCGACGGCGGCGGAGTTTACACCATCGGGAAATCCGAAGGATGCAGCCGTTGTCGAGCCGTAGGTGTTCAGACGGAAACTGGTTCCGTTGCCCGAAACGATTTCCACGTTACCCGCGTTGTCCACCGCCGAGAGGTTCGCGGCGCGCGTCAGCGAGTTCGATTGGAAAGCCGTATTCAGCGCGCTTAGCGCGGTGGCTTCACTGGCTCCCACTGTCAAAGCGCCAAGGTCCACCACTTGATTGCCGATGCCGATCTGGAAGTTCTGCGTATCGGTTGCAGTAGCGCTTACAGGCGCGGCAGCCGTGATGGCGGTATAGCTCGCAGCCCCAAAAGTGTCGGTTTGGAACGTGCCCAGCCCGAGCACATTGGAGCTATCGCCCGAGACCTGAACCGCCAGGCTCTGTGCCTCTCCCGACGTGAATTGCAGTTTGTTGTTCACGTCCACCGAAGCCGTGACATCGAGCGAGGCGAGAGCGGTGTTGAGATTGGCCAGAGTGGTGGCCTGCGGTTCGCCGGCTGCGATGGTGAGCGATACCGTGCTGGGTGCGGTGCCGTTGGTAATCTGCAACTTCACGGTTTCTGGAGCCGCGTTGGCGCTATTGGCTAGCATGGCCGTCACGTTGGTGGTGGCCGTCTGGGTGTTGACCGACTGGCCTTGCGCGCCGGTCTGGATGTTGCCCAATAGAGCGTTGGACATTTGGTCGCCCGCCTCCACCTGGAATGCCGTATTGGAACTGGTGAACTGCAAGTGGGACGTTGCATTGGTGCCATCGCTGCCATCGGTGTGGATGGAGGCGGTGATGCCTGCATTCTTGAACGCCGTCGCTTCCTGGCTGTTGGCGTTCCCCGCGCCCTGAATCGCCCCGTTGATGGCCGTCGCCAGGGAATTCGCGTCGGTCACGCCGGACAGGTTCACCGAGACGGCGACGCGGTTGTTCCCGGTGGTATTGGCGAAGCCCGGACCGGTGAAATAGAGCGTGGTGTACCCCGCCTGCTTCTCGGAGCCCTGGTTGCTGAGATTGGCCAGGATGTTCTCCACCGACGTCGTGCCCGCGCCCGGTCCGATATCCACGCCGTCGGCTCCGGTCACCGAGTAGCCGCTCAACCCGAGGCTCTGCGTATCGATCGTGGAGTGCGTCAAATCCACGCCGATGGAGCCGTTTTGGATAGCTGTGATGTTGCCGCTGGTGGTGCCGCCACCGATGAACACCGAGAGGGCTTTGGCGAACTCGCCTCCCTGGTTCAGGCCGATAGCTTGCGCCTGGCGGTTGATTTCACTCAACACGCTCTGGAACTCGTTGTTCACCACGGTCCGGTCGCCCGTGAAGGTGGACGAAGCGGACTGCGTCGCCAGTGTGCTGGCGCGGTCCAGCAGGTTCGAAATGTTATTCATGCCGCCATCGATCGTCTGAAGGACGGATAGGCCATCGTTGGCGTTGCGGATGCCCTGCGTCAGAACTGCCTGGTCCGAGCGGAGTCCATTTGCAATGGACAGTCCGGCGGCGTCGTCACCGGAGTTGACTATGCGCAATCCCGAGGTGACCTCGTTGATGGTCTGGGATTGGAACATGCTGCTCTTGTTCAGGTAACTCTGCGCCTGCAAGGACGTGATGTTGGTGTTAATTGTGAATGCCACAGTGTGCTCTCCTAAACGCTTCGCGTTGGCAATGCCACCAAACGCACGCAGAGAGCCAAACCGCCCGTACTGAAAATAAAAGGGATTTTTCAACAGGGCTTCGTCGAGTTCCCGCCGTCGTCGACATTTCGACGCTGAGAACGTCGAGATTATTTGAATTGCAGAACGTTTTTGCGGGTCAGACGGGTTGCCCTTCTGCCCACCACTGTACACGCTGCAAAGCGGTGGCAGTCGGCTCCTAATGAAAATTCGTTAGCCCCGTGGGACAGACGATCGTTTTTTGTCGTCTGTTTGAATGTATAAGGGCACAGATGATGCAGGGTTCTCCTGAAGGGTACAA
>OKRF01000448.1 GCA_900290315.1 Candidatus Sulfopaludibacter sp. SbA3
ACAGTCGGCGCGCTCGACATGGCGTGGGATGTCCACGCCACGCCCAAGAAGCCAGGTTTGATGGGGTTCTACATTTGGAGCCGCGGCCTGGCAGTGGCCACCATCGTCTATAATCCGAACGGGGCCGCGAGCGTGATCGACCGGCAATTCACCGGCACGTCGGTCGAAGGTGACTCGTTCCAGATTCGCTAACGCCGCGCGAGCTTTAACTCAAAAACGGCATCCGGCGAGGTCGGCTTCAGCGTGGGCTGCCGCATCGCTGTGCAGACCGGCGATTTGCCCATAGCGCGAAGGCCGTAGAAGAATCTGCAGATGCCCTCCCGTTATACCTCCGCCCTGCTTCTGGCCGCTTGCGTTTCGCTTGCCGCGCAACCTTTCGACACCAGTCTGTACCGCGCCATGCGCTGGCGGCAGATCGGACCTTTCCGCGCCGGCCGCGTGACTGCCGTAGCAGGCATTCCCGGCAACGCCGCCATCTACTATATGGGAACGCCCGGCGGCGGCCTCCGGAAAACCACCGATGACGGCGTGGCCTGGACACCCATCTCCGATTCCGTCCCGATCTCCTCCATCGGCGCCGTGGCGGTGGCGCAGTCTAATCCCAACGGTCAACATGGGCAACGGCGTCTACAAATCTATTGACGCCGGCAAGACATGGCAGCACATCGGGCTGGACGAGACCGAGCACATCGGCACCGTCTGGGTGGATCCGCACGTCGAGCCTCGGTGCTTCCACGGAGAGCCAGACCGTCATTAAGCTAGTCGCAACATGAAGAAGCGCGAACGGCCGCTGGTCTGTACGGTCAGGCCGGATACCGGACGGGGCTGAAACGCGGGCCTCGACTACACCCTCGCCTGGAAGTCATCCACAAAGACCACGGACGGGCCCAGAGTGCCATCCGCCTTTTGCGGTTTGTAGTCGAGCTCGATCTTCTGAAACACCAGCGACACTTCGTCATGCGGAATGAGTGTGTCGTCAGTCACGTAGCCTGTCTTGTAATCGGCTATTGAGCAATTCGTCAGCGTCCAGATCATGTACTCCTCTTGTTTTCCGCCTGCCTTGCGGCAAGTAAAAACAGCAGTTTTGAGAACTTCGTTGCAACTGCAGGCGCTCAGCAGTAACGGAGTGGCAACTTGGCTGCGCATCCGAAAGATGAACTGCTTCCACTGTCTCTTGCCAGTAGGAAGCCCAGTCGTATTAAAACCTTGATTCACACCAACGTGATATGATTCCACATCGATCTCGCCCTTGTGTTTGGCGTCCTCGCTCTCCCCTTTGATCCAACCCGACTTAACGCCAGTGATCTTGACGAATATGTCCACGTTACTCGCCGGTATCTCCAGTGGCATGTGGTCCTCCTATTTTCATGAACTATAGCGCATTTTTGCAATTGTGTCTGTCGATTTTTAGCGCCCGCAAGCCGGCTCACGAGGCGTTTGCCACCAGCCCCCTTCTTTTCGTAGGACAATCTGTAGATGCCCTTCCGCTATACCTCCGCCCTGCTTCTGGCCGCCTGCGTCTCGCTTGCCGCGCAACCTTTCGACGCTAGTCTGTACCGCGCCATGCGCTGGCGGCAGATCGGACCCTTTCGCGCCGGCCGCGTGACTGCCGTAGCAGGCATTCCCGGCAACGCCGCCATCTACTACATGGGAACGCCCGGCGGCGGCCTCTGGAAAACCATCGATGGCGGCGTGGTCTGGACACCCATCTCCGATTCCGTCCCCATCTCCTCCATCGGCGCCGTGGCGGTGGCGCAGTCTAATCCCAACATCGTGTACTTCGGGACCGGGGACGTCAGCATGGTGGGCGGCTCGGTCAACATGGGCAACGGCGTCTACAAATCTATTGACGCCGGCAAGACATGGCAGCACATCGGGCTGGACGAGACCGAGCACATCGGCACCGTCTGGGTGGATCCGCGCAATCCCGATATCGTTCTGGCCGCCGCGCTGGGCCGCACCTATGCGAAGAACAATCAGCGCGGCGTTTTCAAATCCACCGATGGCGGCAAGACCTGGCGCAACGTGCTCCACAAAGACGACATCACCGGCGCTGTCGACATGGTGTTCGCGCCAGATAATTCGAAGATCGGTTACGCCGCCCTGTGGGAGCACTACACCGCGCCCGGGGGACGTGCGGCCATTGAATCCGCGGGCTTCGCCGGTATCTACAAAACCATCGACAGCGGCGAGACCTGGGCGCAGCTCACGGAAGGGCTGCCCACCGGGCGTCTGGGCCGCATAGGCGTGGCCGTCGCCGCGGGCGGGCAGAAAGTCTTCGCCATCGTTGCGGGCGGCGGCGGATTCGGCGGAGGCGGTGGTGGAGGCGGCGCCGCGGCTGGCGGACTCTACCGTTCCGATGACGGCGGGGCCCACTGGAGCAAGAGCACACAGGATTCGCGCATTCAGGGCAGCGGCTATTTCAGCCGGGTGTTCCTCGATCCCAAAAACTCCGACGTGGTCTACGTCGCCCAGACTTCGCTCTACCGTTCCGATGACGGTGGCCGCACCTTTGCCTCTTACAAAGGCGCGCCGGGCGGCGACGATAACCACGCCCTGTGGATCGACCCCACCGATTCCCTGCGCATGATCATGGCCAGCGACCAGGGCGCCACCATCAGCATGGACGGCGGAAAATCGTGGAGTTCCTGGTACAACCAGCCCACCGGCCAGATCTACCAT